>JABFVP010000423.1 GCA_013362725.1 Cupriavidus sp. | reverse complement strand
GGTCGCCTGGCGCGACTTCCCGGCGCTGGCGTGGCGGCGCGCGTGGCAGGCGGAGTTGCTGCGCCATCACGACAGCCTGTCCTATGCCGCGCCCGAAGGCGAGGCATCGCTGCGGCGCGCGCTGCAGGGCTACCTGCGACGCGCGCGCGGGCTGGCCTGCGATGCCGGCCAGATCGTGGTGGTGCATGGCTCGCAGCAGGCCATCGACCTGTGCGCGCGGCTGTTGCTGGACGACGGCGACACCTTTGCCTTCGAAGATCCCGGCTACCTGATGGCCAGGCGCTGCTTCGAGGCCTCCGGCGCGACCTGCCTGCCTGTCCCGGTGGACGGGCAGGGCATGGATACCGCGAGCCTGCCCGCGGCTGGACGGGTCCGGCTGGCCTACGTGACGCCGTCGCACCAGTTCCCGCTGGGCGGGGTGCTGCCGATCGGGCGCCGGCAGGCCTTGCTGCAATGGGCGCGGCGCCATGACGCGTGGATCGTCGAGGACGACTACGATGGCGAATTCCGCTACGGCCAGCGCCCGATCGACACCCTGCGCGCGATCGACACCGATGGCCGCGTGATCTATGTCGGCACCTTCTCCAAGGCGCTGTCGCCGCAGCTGCGGCTAGGCTACCTGGTGCTGCCGCCGGAGCTAGTGCCCGTGTTCCGGCAGGCCAAGCGGCTGGCCGACCGCCACGCCCCCGTGCTGGAGCAGCGCGTGCTGGCCGCGCTGATCGACAGCGGCGCCTACGGGCGCCACGTGCGCCGCATGCGCCGCGAGAACGAGCGCCGCCGCGCGGCCCTGCTCGATGGCATTGCGCGCCACCTGCCGGGCGATGCCGAGATCAGCGGCACCGCCGCCGGGCTGCATGTGGTGCTGTGGCTGCCGTCGCTGCGGCCGCGGCACGAGCCGGCACTGGTGGCCGCCGCACGCGGCGCCGGCGTGGGCGTCTATCCGGTTTCGGCGCTTTATGCCCGGCCGCATGGAGCGGGCCGGCCCCGCGCGGCCGGCCTGGTGCTGGGCTACGCCAGCCTGACCACCGCGCAGATCGAGCAGGGCGTGCGCATGCTGGGCGCAGTGGTCGCGGCGATGGGCCCGTGAAGCGGCCGGCGCTTCCGACCCCGCATGCCGGGCGTTTCGGCCAATGACATTGAGCAGAACGGCAATTGGCCCGCCTGGCGCAACGCTCTAACGTCTGTCGAAAACGACCGCGGCCGGCACACCGGGCGGCACCAGAACGACAACCAGGAGACAGCGCATGGCTATCACAAAGGGTGGAAGGGGCAGGCGTTTGCTATCGATCGCGGCAAGGACCATGGCGGCACTGGCGATGTGCGCGGCAGCGCCGGCCGTGACGGCCGCGGGCGATTTCCCGGCCAAGCCCATCGAGTTCTGGATTCCGTTCCCGCCCGGCGGTCCCACCGACGGCTCGCTGCGCACGCTGCTGGCGGCCGCCGGCAAGGAGCTGGACCAGCGCGTGGTGCCGATCAACAAGCCGGGTGCGGGCGCCACGCTGGCGGCCCAGGTGATGTCCCAGACCGCGGCGCCGAACGGCTACACGCTGTCGATGGTCGCGGCCAACATCTTCCGCATGCCGCACCTGCAAAAGACGCCATACGACCCGCTCAGGGACTTTACCTACATCATCGGCCTGACCAACTACCGCTATGGCCTGGTGGTCCGCGCCGACGCGCGCTGGAAGACGCTGGAAGAATTCCTTGCCTACGCCAAGGCGAACCCGGGCAAAGTGACCTACGGTGCGGTCGGCATTGGCAGCTCGGGACATATCTCGATGGAGAAGCTCGGCCGCGCCGCCGGCGCCAAATTCACCTTCGTGCCCTACAAGGGCGGCGCCGAGGAACTGATGGCGCTGATGGGCGGCGACATCGACGCGGTGCTGGACCCGGGCTGGGGACAATTCGCCGTGGCCGGCAAGGTACGGCCGCTGGCCATCGTCGGCGACACGCGCTTTGCCCGCTTCAAGGATGTGCCGACCCTGAAGGAGCGGGGCTACGACATCACCGCAAGCTCGCTGGTGGGCATCGTCGGCCCGCGCGGCATGGACCCGGCGGTGGTCAGGAAGCTGCACGACGCGTTCTTCCGCGCCGCGCAGGACCCGGCCTACCTGCGCTCGCTCGAGGCCATCGACCTGGAGCCGGTCCACCTCAACAGCGCCGACTACACCAGGTTCGCTGCCGAACAGTTCGAGCGCGAAAAGCGCGTGGTACAGCAGCTCGATATCAGCCTGCAGTGATCGGCGTGCAGTGATCAGCATGCAATCGCCGCGCGACTGGCTGCACTGTCTTAGTGCGGCCAGTCATGCAAGGGCATCCGCGGCTCGGGTTGGCGCCGCTTCTTTGGTACGCTGGTGGTATGCCTGCCGCTGCCATCGCTGCTTGCGCCCCGAGCGTGCGTGATTTCCGCACTCCTCCGGCTGGCAGCGGCCAAAGGAGTGATCATGCAAGAGCTGAGCTTTAGCGCCCTGCTGTACCGCTATTTCTTCTTCGGCTGGCTGTTCCGGGACGCCAGCCGCGGCAACCGCGCCGAACGCACGCGCGCCTGGCACTTCAACCAGGCGCGCGCGCATTGGCTGCTGACCTACATGCGGCGCTGGCTCTGGTGCGGCGTGTTGTTCTACGCGCTGGGCGGCGCGGTGGAGCTGATGTTGTCCGCGCCCGCACTGTCGGCGCTGTTCTATGTTCCCGGCGCGCTGTGCGTGCCCGTCAACGTTGTCATCGGCGTGCTGTGGGTGGGGCTGAAGACGCTGCCAGGGCCGCTGTGAAGGCGCCGGTAGGGCGCGTCGCAGGCAGGGACCGCGCCTGCGCCATGACGCCGCCGAAGTAGAATCCGGGGATGTTCCTGACCGCGATCGGGATGGAGGGTGTCTCGGCGCGCTCCCGGGCCGATCCTTGCCCCATGCGAATTCCACCGGTGAAGGCGATCATCGCCTTCGAAAGCGTTGCCCGAACCAAGAGCGTCAGCCGCGCCGCCGAGGAGCTGGGTTTGACTGCATCCGCGGTCAGCCACCAGATCGGCAACCTGGAAGAGGCGCTGGGGCAGGCGCTGTTTTTCCGGCAGGGGCGCGGGCTGGCGCTGACGCCGGTGGGGCAGCAGTACCTGCGCGATGTCACCGGCGTGCTGGCGGACCTGAACCGCGCCACCGAGCGCGCTTCCAGCCCGGCCAGCATCGAGATCCTGCGCGTGCATTCCAGTCCCAGCTTCGGCCTGATGTGGCTGCTGCCGCGGCTGGAATCGTTCCAGGCCGACAATGGCGACATCCAGCTCAACCTGTCGTGTTCGTATGAAGACGTGTCGTTCACCAGCGGCTACTACGATGTCGATATCCGGCATGGCTACGCGCACTGGCGCGACCTGCAGGTCAAGACGCTGCGGCGCGAGACCATCACGCCGCTGGCCTCTCCCGGCTATCTCGAAAAGCATCCGATCCGAACACCGGAGGACTTGCTCGCGCAGCGGCTGATCTATTCCGAAACGCCGCTGGTGCAGTGGCAACAGTGGTTCGCGCGCTTTGAGGTGCCGGCTGCGCACAAGACCTTCGACTTCAGTTTCGACCGCTCGTACATGTCGCTGGAGACGGCTGCACTGGGTCTCGGCGTGGCGCTGGAAAGCACGCTGCTGGCATCGGTGCAGATCCGCAAGGGCGCGCTGGTGCCCGTGTTCGACGACAGCCACGCGCTGGAGGTCGGCAGCCATCACGTGGTCTGCCCCGCGCAGAACGCCGAATTGCCCCGCGTGGCGCGCTTCCTGGCCTGGCTCGACCGCCAGTTGCCGGCGCCGCGCTGAACGCGCGCAGCCGGGGACGGCCGGCCAAGTGGCCAAAGCGGCTCGCTTTCGGGGGACACGGCGCCGACGTTTGAAAATTTCTCAGCAATAGCTGAGGCAGACCGCGTTGATCGCCAGGCCGCCAGCGACAAAACTCGACACATCCCAAGTCCAATTGCAGGAGACAAAGATGCTGGTCGAGAACAACGTAGTCATCATCACCGGCGCCGCTTCCGCGCGCGGCATCGGCAAGGCCACCGCCAGGGCTTTCGCCGCGCAGGGCGCCGCCGTGGTGATCCTGGACCTGCGCCTGGAAGACGCGCAGGCCGCCGCCGGCGAGCTCGGTGATCAGCACCTGGGCCTGGCCTGCGATGTGACCGACAAGGCCGCCTGCGAACGCGCGGCGCAGGCCGTGCTGCAGCGCTATGGCCGTATCGACGCGCTGGTCAACAACGCCGGCATCACCCAGCCCGTGCGCACGCTCGAAATCCAGGCCGCCAACTACGATGCGGTGCTCGACGTCAACCTGCGCGGCACGCTGTACATGTCGCAGGCGGTGCTGCCGCAGATGCGCGCGCAGCAGCGCGGCAGCATCGTGTGCATGTCGTCGGGGGCCGCGCAGCGCGGCGGCGGCATCTTCGGCGGGCCGCACTACAGCGCCGCCAAGGCCGGCGTGCTGGGCCTGGCGCGCGCGATGGCGCGCGAGTTCGGGCCGGATGGCATCCGCGTCAATTCGATCACGCCTGGACTGATCCAGACCGACATCACCGGCGACAAGCTCACCCCCGAGATGCGCGCCGAGATCATCAAGGGCATCCCGCTGGGGCGGCTGGGCAACGCCGCCGACGTCGCCAACGCCTGCGTGTTCCTGGCCAGCGACATGTCCGCCTACCTGACCGGCATCACGCTCGACGTCAACGGCGGCATGCTGATCCACTAAATTCGAACCAAGCCGCCCGACCGAGGCGGGACCCCAGAACAGCCGGTGCGCCGCAGCGCGGCGCCACCAGGCAGGAGACAACCAATGAAGACCAAATACGCGGCTTCGCCCCTGGGCGGCGAAGCGACGCTGCGCGCCGATGCCGCCACCTTCGAGACCCGCACCTACGCCAGGGTGGTGAAGCGGCTGGTCCCGTTCCTGATGCTGTGCTACCTCGGCGCTTACCTGGACCGGGTCAATGTCGGCTTCGCCAAGCTGCAGATGCTGAGCGACCTGCAGTTCAGCGAAACCATCTATGGCCTCGGCGCCGGCATCTTCTTCCTGGGCTACTTCATCTTCGAGGTACCGAGCAACGTGATCCTGCACAGGGTCGGCGCCAAGCGCTGGCTGGCGCGCATCATGCTGACCTGGGCGGTGATCTCGGCGTGCTTCGCCTTTGTCTCCACGCCGACCCAGTTCTACGTGCTGCGCTTCCTGCTGGGCGTGGCCGAGGCCGGTTTCGCGCCGGGCGTGATCCTGTACATGACGTACTGGTTTCCGTCGGAGCGGCGCGCCAAGGCGCTGTCGATGTTCTTCATGGCGATCCCGCTGGCCGGCATCGTGGGCGGGCCGCTGTCGGGCTGGATCATGCATGCCTTCCACGGCGTGGGCGACCTGGCCGGCTGGAAGTGGCTGTTCCTGATCGAGGCGCTGCCGTCGCTGTGCCTGGGCGTGGCGATCCTGTACTACCTCGACAACGGCATCGACCAGGCGCACTGGCTCACCGACGCCGAAAAGGCGCTGCTCAAGCGCAATATCGAAGGCGACAACGCGCAAAAGATGGAGCACATGTCGATCCGCTCCTTCATGGCCGACCGCCGCCTGTGGTTGATGGCAGCGATCTACTTCTGCGTGGTGCTGGGCCAGTACGGGCTGACCTTCTGGCTGCCGACCATCATCCGCAAGGCCGGCGTGGCGGACCCGCTGTGGGTCGGCATCTATACCGCGCTGCCCTACCTGTGCGCCATCGTCGCGCTGCCGCTGGTGGGCATGAGCGCCGACCGCCGCCGCGAGCGCCGCTTCCACCTGATCGTGCCGATGGTGGTCGCCGCCGCCGGCTTCGCCACCTTGCCGCTGCTGGGCAGCGTGAGCGCCTCGCTGGTATGCCTGTGCATCGCCGCCGCCGGCATCCTGGCCTCGTCCTCGCAGTTCTGGGCGCTGCCGACCGCGCTGCTGGGCGGCATGTCGGCCGCCGCCGGCATCGCCGCGGTCAACTGCGTGGCCAACCTCGCCGGCTTTTTCTCGCCCGCCATCGTGGGCTGGCTCAACGACCTGACCGGCAAGTCCACCGCCGGGCTGGTGTTTATCTCGGCCACCGTGGTCTTCGGCGCCGTGCTGGTCCTGCTGGTTCCGGCCCGATCCGTGAACCGCTGATGCCTTCCTTTCCTGAAATGCTGATCCAACCGATTGCTGGAGACACCATGCAACACGCCACCACCGCCAAGGCCGTGTCCTTGCGGGAACGCGCCTACCGCATCCGCCGCAACGCCTTGCTGATGGGCGAGGTCCAGGGCCAGGGCTATATCGGCCAGGCGCTCGATATTGCCGACGTGCTCGCCGTGGCCTATTTCGATGCCATGCGCTACCGCGCCGAAGACCCGCACTGGGAAGGGCGCGACCGCTTCCTGCTGTCCAACGGGCACTACGCCATTGCGCTGTACGCGGCGCTGCTGGAAGCCGGCATCCTGCCCGCCGAAGAGCTGGAAACCTATGGCAGCGACGACAGCCGCCTGCCGATGTCGGGCATGGCCAGCTACACGCCCGGCATGGAGATGTCGGGCGGCTCGCTGGGGCAGGGCCTGACCATCGCCGTTGGCCGCTGCCTGGGCCTCAGGCGCAAGGGCTCCGGCAATTTCGTCTACACGCTGTTCTCGGACGGCGAGCTGGACGAGGGCGCGATCTGGGAAGGGATCCTGTCGGCCGCGCACTGGAAGCTGGACAACCTGATCGCCATCGTCGACGTCAACAACCAGCAGGCCGATGGCCCATCCACGCAGGTGATGGCGTTCGAGCCGCTGGTGCCCAAGCTGCAAGCATTCGGCTGGTTCACACAGCGCGTCGATGGCAATGACATCGACGCCGTCGCCGCCGCCTTCCGCGCGGCGCGCGAGCACCGCGGCGCGCAGCCGCGCATGATCATCTGCGATACGCGCATGGGCTGCGGCGTGCCGTTCCTCGAGCAGCGCGAGAAGAACCACTTTATCCGCGTCGATGCCCATGAATGGCAACTCGCACTGCAGGCCCTGGAAGCCGGGAGACAAGCATGAGCAATACCATCGCCACCACCAACACCAAATCCGGCAACAAGCCGAAGCTGAAGACCTCGGCGATGATCGCCTCCATCGCAGGCGAAGGGCAGGCCACCCGATCCGCGCCATTCGGCCACGCACTGGTGGAACTAGGCCGCAGCAAGCAGAACGTGATCGGCATGACCGCCGACCTCGGCAAGTACACCGACCTGCATATCTTTGCGCAGGCTTATCCCGAGCGCTACTACCAGATGGGCATGGCCGAGCAGCTGCTGATGGGCGCCGCCGCCGGCTTCGCGCATGAAGGGGCGCAGCCCTTCGTCACTACCTACGCGGTGTTCGCGACCCGGCGCGCCTACGACTTCATGCACCAGGCCATCGCCGAGGACAACCTCGACGTGAAGATCGTGTGCGCGCTGCCCGGGCTGACTACCGGCTACGGCCCCAGCCACCAGGCCGCCGAGGACCTGGCGCTGATGCGCGCCATGCCCAACATGACCGTGATCGACCCGTGCGATGCGGTCGAGATCGAACAGATGGTGCCGGCCATCGCCGCGCACAATGGACCGGTATACGCGCGCCTGCTGCGCGGCAACGTGCCGGTGGTGCTGGACCAGTATGACTACCAGTTCGAACTCGGCAAGGCCAGGCTGCTGCGCGACGGCGCCGAGGTGCTGGTGATCTCGTCGGGCATCATGACCATGCGCGCGCTCGAAGTGGCCAACGCGCTGGCACAGGACCGCATCGGCGTGGCGGTGCTGCACGTGCCGACCATCAAGCCGCTGGATACCGAGGCTATCCTGCGCGAAGCGCGGCGCACGGGCCGCCTGGTGGTGGTGGCCGAGAACCATAGCGTCATCGGTGGCCTTGGAGAAGCCGTGGCCACCACGCTGATGCGGGCCGGCGCATGCGTGCCGTTCCGGCAGGTCGGGCTGCCGGATGCGTTCCTGGATGCCGGTGCGCTGCCTACGCTGCACGATCGCTACGGCATTTCGGCGAACGTGATGGCGGACACGATCAGGGACTGGCTCGCCTAGCCCGGCGGCGCCGCCGCCAGACTGCCTTTTCCTCTGCTATGGTTAACAGGCCTTTCCGTCACGCGCGCCGGCTGCTTGCCGGCATCGCGCACGGTGGTCCACGGCAACCTTGGTACCAGGGAGAACGGCATGAAACCCGGCAAGCTCATCGTGGCGGCGGCGCTTGCCGCCGCGTCGCTCGCGCCCGCCATTGCGATGGCGCAACCAGAGACCCGTGTCGACTCGGTTTCCGGCGTGGGCGCGTCGCGCACCACCGGCACGGTCACCGCCACGGCCACGGTGGCGGCCATCGATGCGGCCACGCGCACCATCACCCTCAAGGACGAGCAGGGCAAGCTCACCGACGTGCAGGTCGGCGACGACGTGCGCAACTTCGGGCAGCTGCGCGTCGGCGATGCGGTCACGGCGGAGTACACACAAGCCTTGTCGGTAAGCCTGAACCGCCAGAGCGGCATCCGCTCCAGCAGCGAGCGCGAGATCACGCAGCGCGCCGCGCCGGGCGCGAAGCCTGGCGGCATGGTCGGGCGCGAGGTCACGGTCACCGCGGACGTGGTGGCGGTCGACACCAAGACCGGCATGGTGACGCTGAAGGGCCCGCAGGGCCGGATGGTGGACGTGCATGTCGCGGATCCAAAGCAGCTGAAGGCGGTGCGCGCCGGCGAGCAGGTGCAGGCGGTCTATACCGAGGCGATCGCGATCTCGGTCACGCCGCGCACTGCGCGCTGATTTGCCGGCTGCCGCCCGCTACATCACGCGCCCGAACCACCACAGCGACAACAGCCCCGCGCAGGCCGCCAGCAGTGCGCCCAGCGCGGCAAACAGGGCGGTGATCTCGACCTGGCTGCGCTTGTCGAATGCCAGCCGCGCGTTGAGCGCGCGGTACACCCGCTTCAGTTCGGTGGCATCCTCCAGCCGGAAGTACTCGGCGCCGGTGGCGTCGGCGACTTCCTTCAGCACCTTCTCGTCCAGCCTGACGCGGGCCGACCAGCCGTCGACCGACAGCACCACGCCTTCAGGGGTGCCCACGCCCACGGTATAGATGCGCACGCCGTGCTCGGCGGCAAGCTGTGCCGCGCGCATCGCGGCCGGGCCAGCGTTGCTTTCGCCGTCGGAGAACAGCACGATCGCGCCGGCGGTATAAGAGCCCGGCTGCACCGGCTCGCTGTCGCCGGGCGGATCGGCCAGGCCCCGTGATCGTCTTGGCGGCGGCGTGTCGTCGTTCATCAGCCGCTCGGCATCGGGGGTGAGCTCCGGCAGCAGCGTGGTCAGCGCAATCAGCATGCCGTTGCCCAGCGCGGTGCCGCCCTGCGGCTGCAGGCGCTCGATCGCGGTGGCCACGGCTTCCCTGGCGCGGGTCGGGGCCTGCGCCACGGCGGCGGTGCCGGCCATCGCCACCACGCCGACGCTGACGCCCGCGGGTTGCGCCTTCAGCAGGGTGGTGGCGGCCTGCTGCGCGGCGCCCAGGCGGCTGGGCTTGACATCCTTGGCCCGCATGCTGCCGGACAGGTCCATCACCAGCACCACCGTTTCGATGCGCGAAGGCAGCATCATCACGGCCTGGGGCCGCGCGATCGCCGCGATCAGCGCGGCCAGCGCCAGCAGGATCAGCACCGGCGCCACGTGGCGGCGCCAGCCACTGCCGCCACGGGTGGCAACACCCGCGGTTTTCAGCGCCGGGTAATGCACGGCCGCGTGGCGCCTGCGCCGGTCGAGCCAGACATAGCCCGCCGCCAGCCCTCCGACCAGCGCGAACAGCCACAGCATGCCTGGCCACAGGAAGCTGAACACGGGCAGGCGGCTGAGCGCGTCGATCATGCGGCCCCCCTGGCGATGTTCGCGGCCCTGGCGCTGCCTTGCTGGCGCCGGCGCTGGCGCGCGAAGCTCAGCAGCGCCAGGTCGAGGCGGGCGTAGGTCGACAGCGTCAGGCATGCCACCCCGGCGCGCGCAAAGGCCTGGCGCAGTTCCGCCTCGCGCGCCTCGGCCGCGGCGGCGAAGCGCTTGCGGAAGGACGGGTCGTGCGTATCGACAAACAACTGCTCGCCGGTCTCCGCATCCTGCAGCACCACCAGTCCCAGGTCCGGCAACGCGGTTTCGAGCGGATCGACCAGCCGCACCGCGACTACTTCATGCCGCCGCGCCAGCATGCCCAGCGATGCCTGCCAGCCCGGCGCGCTGATGAAATCCGATACCACGAACACCACCGAGCGCCGCCTGGCCACCGCGCGGGCACGCTCGAGCAGATCGCGCAGGCGGGTGTCGCCCGGCGATGCGGCGGGCGTGGACCGCATGCGGTGCAGCAGGTGCAGCAGCTGCCGGCGCCCGGCGCGCGCCGGCACCACCGTGGCGTCGGCATTGGCGGCGCCGCCATAGAGCACGGCGCCGACCCGGTTGCCATAGCGCGTCAGCAGCAGCGCCATCACCGTGGTGAAATCGCTCAGCAGGTCGCGCTTGCGCACGCTGCCCGAGCCGAAGTCGATCGACCCGCTCAGGTCCAGCAAGAACCAGGCCGCGACCTCGCGGTCTTCCTGGTACTCGCGCACATGCGGCGTCTGCAGCCGCGCGGTCACGTTCCAGTCGATATGGCGCACGTCGTCGCCGGCGTGGTATTCGCGCAGGTCGGCAAAGTCCAGGCCGAAGCCGCGGAACAGCGTGCGGTAATCGCCTTGCAGCAGCCCGTCGAGGCGGCGCACCACGGTCCATTCCAGGCGCCGCAGCAGCGCGTCGGTCTGGTTCGCGCCGACGCCGGCCAGCGCGACAGCCGCAGCGCCCGGTGACGCGCCGGACGCGCTGTCTGGCTCGCGCCGCCTAGTCCGCCGCCCGAACATGGGATTCCATGGGCCGCTCGGGAACCGGCAGCGCCTGCGAGATGCGGGTGATGAGCTGGTCGGCGGTCACGCCGTCGGACATGGCCTCATAGGATAGCGACAGCCGATGGCGCAATACGTCAGGCACCAGGTCGGCCACGTCCTCGGGCAGGGCGTAGTGGCGGCCGCGCAGGTAGGCCAGCGCGCGAGCGCCCTCGACCAGGCCGATGGTGGCGCGCGGGCTGGCGCCGAACGACACGTAGCGGTCCAGGTCGGCCAGGCCGTAGTCGCCCGGCTTGCGCGTGGCCGCGACCACGCGCACCGCGTACTGGACCAGGCTGGGATCGACATACACCTTGCGGCAGGCCTCCTGCAGCGCGGTCAGGTGCTCGGGCGTGGCCACCGGGCTCACGCTGTTGCGCGGGCCGGTGACACGGTTGACGATCACCACTTCTTCCTCTTCCGACGGGTAGCCCACCAGCACCTTCATCATGAAGCGGTCGACCTGCGCCTCGGGCAGCGGGTAGGTGCCCTCGGTCTCGATCGGGTTCTGCGTCGCCATGACCAGGAACGGCGCAGGCACGCGATGGGTCTCGCCGGCGATGGTGACCTGCTTTTCCTGCATCACTTCCAGCAGCGCGCTCTGTACCTTGGCCGGCGCGCGGTTGATCTCGTCGGCCAGCAGCAGGTTGGCGAAGACCGGGCCGCGCACCGTGGAGAACTCACCCGTGCCCTGGTTGTACATGCGCGTGCCGACCAGGTCGGCCGGCAGCAAGTCCGGCGTGAACTGGATGCGCTTGAAGGTGCCGCTCATGGTCCGCGCCAGCGTATTGACGGTCAGGGTCTTGGCCAGCCCCGGCACGCCCTCCACCAGCAGGTGGCCGCCGGACAGGATGGCCACCAGCACCCGTTCCAGAAAGTGGTCCTGCCCGACCACCACGCGTTTCACCTCGTACAGCAGGCGTTCCATCAAGTTGGCGCTGTCGGCTGCGCCCCTGGCTTGGTCGTTCATAGGTCCCCGCGTCAGAAAGGAGAAGTTCCGATGGATACGCCGGCGCTTTCGATCGTGGTGGCGAAACCGATGCCGATGAAGGTGCCGCTGTTGCCCGGGTTGAGGATGGCGGTGACGATGCCCACCACCTCTCCGTTCATGTTCACCAGCGGGCCGCCCGAGTTGCCCGGGTTGACCGCGGCATCGAACTGGATCAGCTTGTCCAGGGTCCGCTTGTTGTCCGACGCGACGAACTCGCGGTCCAGCCCGGACACCACGCCGGCGGACACCGACGGGCCGATGCCGAACGGAAAGCCTACCGCGACCACCTCGGAGCCGGGCACCAGGTCCCGGCTGGAACCCAGCGTCGCCGCCGGCAGGTCGTCGGGTATCGACTTGGCCTGGATCACCGCCAGGTCTTTCTCGGGAATCGTCTGCAGCACGGTGGCCTCCGACGTGTGCCCGTCGTGGAAGGTCAGCTCCAGCCGCCGCGCTCCTGCAATCACGTGGAGGCTGGTAAGGATCACGCCGCGTTCGGTCACCACCACGCCCGAGCCGATGTGGCGGGATTCGGGCTTGTTCTCCGCGCTATTGCCGGGCGGGCGTTCGTTGGGCAGGGGCGGGACGGCCGGGGCGGGGGGCGTCGACGGTGAGGCTTCCGGCGGTGTGGCCGGGGGATCACGCCCGGCCTGCGGCGCGGAAGCCGCGTCGGCGGTTTTCTCGGGTGCGGGGTAATTGCGGATCTCGACCACCGACTCGCGCACCGCCTCGGCCGCCATGGCGGTGCGCGACGGCAGCGGCTTGGTCTCGAGCGTGTGCAGCACGGCCGCGTCGATGTCCTTCTGCGTCAGCGCGCGCGCCTTGGGCTGCAACAGCCACGCCGAGCCCACGCCTGCGGCGAGAACCAGCGCGACGGCCGCCGAGACCCCTCCGTAGATCGTCACCCGTTTCATCGCAGCCCCCGAGGTCCCGTCCCGCCTTAAAAAATACAGTACCATCCTCTTACCCACGCGCCAAGGAGCAGGGCATGCAGTTTCTCTGGCCGCAGATGCTCTGGTTGCTGCTTGCGCTTCCGGTGCTGGCAGCCGCTTACCTGTACCTGCTCGCGCGACGCAAGAAGGCCGCGCTGCTGTATGCAAGCCTTGCATTGCCGCGCGCCGCGCTGGGCCCGCGCCAACGCCTGCGGCGCCACATTCCTCCGCTGCTGTTCTTCTTCGCGCTGGCCGCGGCGCTGCTGGCCTGCGCGCGTCCCAGCGCCATCATCACGCTGCCGGCCGACACCGTGACCCTGGTGCTGGCGATGGATACCTCACGCAGCATGGAGGCCGCCGACGTGCCGCCCAACCGCATCAGCGCCGCCCAGCAGGCCGCGCGCGATCTCGTGGTGGGGCTGCCGGCCAGCGTGCGGCTGGGGATCGTCTCCTTCGCCGGCACCGCGGCGGTGGTGCTGCCGCCCACCGACAACCGGCAAGACATGCTCGATGCGATCGAGCGCTTCCAGCTGCAGCGCGGCACCGCCATCGGCAGCGGCATCGTGCTCTCGCTGGCCACGCTGTTCCCGGAGGCCGGCATCGACCTGTCGCAGATCACCGGAGCGCGCAA
>JABFVP010000059.1 GCA_013362725.1 Cupriavidus sp. | reverse complement strand
ATCTTCTTCTGCTGGTGCGCGACGTTCATGGCCTGGCCGGCATCGCCCATGCCATAGCCCTTGATGGTCTTGGCCAGGATCAGCGTGGGCTGGCCCTTGTGCTCGCTGGCGGCCTTGTAGGCGGCGTAGATCTTGTGCGGGTCGTGGCCGCCGCGGTTCAGGCGCCAGATGTCCTCGTCGGACCAGTCGGCGACCATCGCCTTCAGCTCAGGCGTGTTGAAGAAGTGCTCGCGCACGTAGGCGCCGTCCTTGGCCTTCATGGTCTGGTACTCGCCGTCTACGCATTCCATCATGCGCTTCATCAGCAGGCCCTTGGTGTCGCGCGCCAGCAGTGCGTCCCACTTGCTGCCCCACACCACCTTGATCACGTTCCAGCCGGCACCGCGGAACTCGGACTCCAGTTCCTGGATGATCTTGCCGTTGCCGCGCACCGGGCCGTCCAGGCGCTGCAGGTTGCAGTTGATGACGAACACCAGGTTGTCGAGCTTCTCGCGGCCGGCCATGCCGATCGCGCCCAGGGATTCCGGCTCGTCGGTCTCGCCGTCGCCCAGGAAGGCCCAGACCTTGCGGTCGCCGGCCTTGGCCAGGCCGCGGCTGTCCAGGTACTTCATGAAGCGGGCCTGGTAGATGGCCATGATCGGGCCCAGGCCCATCGACACCGTCGGGAACTGCCAGAAGTCCGGCATCAGCCACGGGTGCGGGTACGACGAGATGCCCTTGCCGTCGACTTCCTGGCGGAAGTTATCGAGCTGGTCGGGCGTCAGGCGGCCCAGCAGGAAGGCGCGCGAGTACACGCCCGGCGCCGAGTGGCCCTGCACGAAGACCAGGTCGCCGCCGCTCTGCTCCGACGGGGCGCGCCAGAAGTGGTTGTAGCCGACGTCGTACAGCGTGGCCGCCGAGGCAAACGACGAGATATGGCCGCCGACATTGGTGTGCTTGTTGGCGCGCAGCACCATCGCCATGGCGTTCCAGCGGGTGTACGAGCGGATCCGGTGCTCGATGTCCTGGTCGCCGGGGATGCGGGCCTGCTGCTCGACCGGGATGGTGTTGATGTACTGGGTCTCGGCGTGGAACGGCTGGGTCACGCCGTTCACGCGGGCGTATTCGATCTGCTTGTCGATCAGGAAGGCGGCACGCGCCGGGCCTTCCGCGGCCAGCACGCCCTGCAGGGCGTCGAGCCATTCATGGGTTTCCTGGGGATCGGCGTCGTTGGCGCTCGAGGCGCCGAGGATCTGCTCTGGTACGGCGGACATGACTGTCTCCTGGGTGAATTCTTGGCTTCCGCGTCCGCGCTGGCAGCGCCGGACACGACTCAACGTATGACTCGCACCGACTTGCGGAGCATCGGCGCCATTGCCGCCTTGCATCGGGGCCGCCGCCGGGAAACCTGTTCCGGTTTCTCCGCGCGGCAGGCGCATGGCTACCGCCCGCATTCTTGGGTCGGACCGATTCTATGGAAGCCCAATGTCGAGCACAAGGGAAATTTTCAAATTGCGATATCGTTTTTTATAATGTGGAATTATGCCGCAGCGCACCAAGAATCACTGCCCAACCTGGCTGCCGCCTGCCTTCAACCTGCCGGAGCCGGCACGCGGCGCCCGGATTTCATTGGCGCTTTCCCCAAGCGACGCACCGCAATAATCTCGGTACACTGGTCGGTCAGCCGTCAATCCCTCCCATGCCGTTTTTCAACCGCCTCGACCATCTTTTCCGCAGCCTGCGTGCCGCCATGCTTCCTTCCGATGCGTCGGGTACAGCCAAGGCCGCCAGAGGCGAGTCCGCGCACGTCCCGCATGCGCCTTCTCCGGCGGCCGGCCTGGGGCCTATCGAAGCGCTGGGACCGGACGACGGCGTTCCGGTGGCGCCGCCGCGCGGCCTGTGGTGGCTGCGCTGGCGCAACCTGGTCGCCACCAGCTGGTTCATGTTCATCCCGCTGGTTGCCATTGTGCTCTTCACCGCGGCGATGGGCGTGATCCTGTGGTCGCTGCACGAGACCGAACGCCAGCAGCAGCGCGATGCGCTGTACCGCGACGCGGCCTGGGCGCAGCAGCGTGTGCGCCTGTCGCTGCTGAGCAACCAGGACCAGCTGGCCTCGCTCGCGCGCGACATCGCCGCGGCGCAGCTGGAGCAAGGCGCCTACCGCACCGCGGCGCAGGAAATCCTGCGCGAGAATCCCGAGATCGTCTTCATCAACTGGCTCGACGCCACCAAGCGCGGGCGCTGGTCGCTGCCGTCGACCTCCGAATTCGCCAGCCGCCTGCGCGAGAACCAGGACCAGCCGCTCGAGCCCGAAGTGCTCGACACCTTCGACGCCGCGCGCGAGACCCAGCGCGTGGTCTACTCGCGCCCGCTGGTCAACGAGCGCGGCGACAGTTTCATGCTGATGGAAGTGCCGATCGTGCGCGACAACGAGTTCCTCGGCACGCTGGGCGCGCTGTATTCGATCAACGGCATCCTGACCCACCTGCTGCCGCCCGAGCTGACCGAGCGCTACCGCTTCTCGCTGATCGACAAGAACAACCAGACCCGCGCCAGCACCTCGCTGCGGCCGGTGCCGGGCAACGCGCTGTCGTACGAGGTGCTGCTGGACCCGCCGGGCCATTCGCTGTCGCTGCGCGCCGATGCCTACCCGCCGGCGTCGAACCTGCCCAACAACATGCTGCTGTGGCTGGTGGTGGGGCTGTCCTGCTTCCTGCTGTGGAGCCTGTGGAGCATGTGGCGGCACACCAGCCGCCGCTCCGAGGCGCAGCGCGCGCTGCTGGCCGAGACCTCGTTCCGGCGCGCGATGGAAAACTCGATGCTGATCGGCCTGCGCGCGCTCGACCTGAACGGCCGCATCACCTACGTCAACCCGGCGTTCTGCCGCATGACCGGCTGGCAGGAGAACGACCTGGTCGGGCGCCTGCCGCCCTTCCCCTACTGGCCGCCCAACGACCAGCAGGAGATGCAGAAGCAGATCGACCTGACGCTGCAGGGCAAGTCGCCCGCCGGCGGCTACGAGATGCGCGTGATGCGCCGCGACGGCAGCAGCTTCTATGCCCGCATGTATGTGTCGCCGCTGGTCGACAGCCGCGGCCGCCATACCGGCTGGATGAGCTCGATGACGGACATCACCGAGCCCAAGCGCGCGCGCGAGGAGCTGGCCGCCGCGCACGACCGCTTCACCACCGTGCTGGAAAGCCTGGACGCCGCGGTGTCGGTGCTGGCCACCGACAAGGCCGAGCTGCTGTTCGCCAACCGCTACTACCGCCAGCTGTTCGGCTGGGAGGCCGAGGGCCACGTCAAGCTGGCCGGCGACGAGCTCGACAAGGACCAGGTTTCCAGCGACAACACCGACTATGTCGATGCCTATGCCGGCCTGCCGGCCTCGGAGCTGATGCCGTACGCGTCGGATGCGCGCGAGGTGTTCGTGCCCGACATGCAGAAATGGTTCGAAGTGCGCCGCCGCTATATCCAGTGGGTCGACGGCCACCTGGCGCAGATGCAGATCGCCACCGACATCACGGTGCGCAAGGCCGCCGAGGAGATGGCGCGCCAGCATGAAGAGCGCCTGCAGTTCACCAGCCGCCTGACCACCATGGGCGAGATGGCATCGTCGCTGGCGCACGAGCTGAACCAGCCCCTGGCGGCGATCAACAACTACTGCATGGGCGCGGTGGCGAGGCTGCATTCGGGGCGCAGCACGCCCGAGGACCTGATCCCGGTGCTGGAGAAAACCTCGGCGCAGGCGGTGCGCGCCGGCACCATCATCAGCCGCATCCGCGGCTTCGTGAAGCGCAGCCAGCCGCAGCGGCGCGAGGCCGCGCTGCACGACATCGTCGCCGACGCGGTGGGCCTGGCCGACCTGGAGGCCACGCGCCGCCGCGTCACCATCCTGACCCGGCTGCCGGCGCCGCCGCTGACGGTCTATGTCGATCCGGTGCTGATCGAACAGGTGCTGGTGAACCTGCTCAAGAACGCGGTCGAGGCCATGGCCGGGCTGCCGGCGCTGCGCGCCGGCGGCGTGGTGCGGCTGCACGCGCGGGTCGAATCCGGCGAGATCGGCGACAACGTCCATATCGACGTGATCGACCAGGGCCCGGGCGTCGACGAGGCCACCAAGGAGCGGCTGTTCGAGCCCTTCTTCAGCACCAAGTCCGACGGCATGGGCATGGGGCTGAACATCTGCCGCTCGATCATCGAGTCGCACCAGGGCCGGCTGTGGGTCGAGAACAATGTCGACGGCATTGGCTGTACATTCAAGATCATGCTGCCGCTGCAGGCGGCGCCGGCCGAGGCCGTGGCCGAATAAGCCGAGCCCGCGCGCGCGGGTCACGCGCACCCTTGCGCGTCATCGACTGCCCCGCCGGCCGCGCCGCTTCCCCTCCGACGTGGGGGGGCTGTCTCGCCACAGACGGCCGCTGCCGGTTACACTTCGCAGCAATGAATTGTTGTCCCGAGGAGACTACATGACCGCAACGCCAAACCCCACGCCCCACCGCGGCGAGACCGTGTTCATCGTCGACGACGATGAAGCCATGCGCGACTCGCTGACCTGGCTGCTGGAGGGCAATGGCTATCAGGTGCGCAGCTTCACCAGCGCCGAGCAGTTCCTCGCCGCCTACGACGCCAGCCAGGTGTCCTGCCTGATCCTGGACGTGCGCATGCCCGGCATGAGCGGGCCCGAGCTGCAGGAGCGCATGCTGGCCGAGCAGATCGACATCCCGATCGTCTTCATCACCGGCCACGGCGACGTGCCGATGGCGGTATCGACGATGAAGCGCGGCGCGATCGACTTTATCGAGAAGCCCTTCGACGAGTCCGAGCTGCGCGCGCTGGTCGAGCGCATGCTGCAGAAGGCCCGCACCGACCACTCCACCGCGCGCGAGCAGCGCGCCGCCAAGGACCTGCTGGGCAAGCTGACCACGCGCGAGCAGCAGGTGCTGGAGCGCATCGTTGCCGGCCGCCTGAACAAGCAGATCGCCGACGACCTGGGCATTTCCATCAAGACCGTGGAGGCGCACCGCGCCAACATCATGGAAAAGCTCAACGTCAATACCGTCGCCGACCTGCTGCGCCTGGCGCTGTCGCGCAACAGCTGAGCGGCCGGCGCCCGCCCCTTGCCTGGTGCGGCCCGCGCCGCACCTGCGCCCGGTTGCGCCGCTTCCCCACACTCGCCCGCACCTCCCGCCGCACATCGATCAGCGGACGAGATAATCCTCGTCGCGGAAGGTCACCACCCACTGGGGCCGATAGACCACAAATACCGCGACCAGCATGCCGGTGAGGAAGGCCTCGCCGAAGGCAAGGATGACGGCACCGAGCAAGGTGTCGGCAAGGCTCAGCGGCTGTCCCGGCATGGTCAGGCAGCGCCAGGCGGCCTGTGCCGCCCCCGCCCCCAGCGCGGCCAGTCCGGCGGTGAAATATCCGTGCCCCAGGATGAACACGAACGGATGGCGCGGCAGCAGGCGCCGCATCGCCGCCTGCAGGCCCGCCGAAAGCAGCGCCGGCAGCAGCGCCAGCCAGACATAGCGCACCCACAGCGCGGCCCAGTCGAACTGGCTCCAGCCGTGCCCGGCCAGGTACTCCAGCCCCAGCAGCGAGACCACGTCCGCAGCGAACAGCGACACCAGCGCCAGCGGCAGCCCGAACAGCGTCACCATCAGCGTGGCGCCGAGCAGCTGGATCACCATGCCGCCGGCCAGCGTCGCGCGCACCGTCCACAGCAGCGCCACCAGCAGCATCGCGCCCAGCCAGGCATGCTGCAGCGCATCGCGGCGCAGCAGCCGCCAGGGGCGGCGCGTCAGCGCCCATAGCAGTCCGCACGCGGACAGCAGTACCAGCAGCGGATCGGACAGTGTCGAGGCAAGCGCGGTAGGCATGCGGTCGATGCTACCAGTGCCGGCGCGGGGTGACCGCTGCCGGCGGTCAAGCTCAGCGCGACAGGCCGCGCGCAACCTTTATAATTCCGCCTTTGGCCCCGCCGCGCGCGGGCGCCGCCACCTTCTCGCCACCATCCCCGCCCTGCCTCCATGCCTGCCCAACTGATCGACGGCAACGCCCTTGCCAAGCAAATCCGCTCCGAAGCCGCCCAGCGCGCCGCCCGCCTGACCGAACGCGGCCACCAGCCCGGCCTGGCCGTGGTCCTGGTAGGCGAAGACCCGGCCAGCCAGGTCTACGTGCGCAACAAGGTCAAGGCCTGCGAGGACAACAGCTTCCATTCGTCGCTGGACCGCTATCCGGCCGACCTGTCCGAGGCCGACCTGCTTGCCCGCATCGACCAACTTAACCGCGATCCGCGCATCCACGGCATCCTGGTGCAGCTGCCGCTGCCCAAGCACAACGACAGCCACAAGGTGCTCGAGGCGATCGCGCCGGAAAAGGACGTCGACGGCTTCCACGTGGCCAATGCCGGCGCGCTGATGACCGGCGCGCCGCTGTTCCGCCCGTGCACGCCCTACGGCTGCATGAAGATGCTGGAATCGATCCAGTACCCGCTGCGCGGCGCGCGCGCCGTGGTGGTGGGCGCCTCCAATATCGTCGGCAAGCCGATGGCGATGCTGCTGCTGCAGGCCGGCGCCACCGTCACCATCTGCAACAGCAAGACCCGCGATATCGGCGCCCACACCCGCGACGCCGACGTGGTGGTGGCCGCGGTCGGCAAGCGCAACCTGATCACCGCTGACATGGTCAAGCCCGGCGCGGTGGTGATCGATGTCGGCATGAACCGCGATGACCAGGGCAAGCTGTGCGGGGATGTCGACTTCGCCGGCGTGCGCGAAGTCGCCGGCTACATCACGCCGGTGCCGGGCGGCGTGGGGCCGATGACCATCACCATGCTGTTGATCAATACGCTGGAAGCGGCCGAGCGCGCCGCGGGCTGAGCGCGCGCCCTTGCCGCCGGCGCCCGATGCGCCACCCGGGGCACTGGAAAATCCGCCGCCCCGGCCCCATCTGCGGGAATATTGCCTGATCAAGACCAGCCAACCGAGCAGCCAACCGAGAACACGCCATGGACCACGCCGCCAACGCTACCAATCCGCTGCTGGACTTTTCCGACCTGCCCCGCTTTGCCGAGATCCGGCCGGAGCACATCAGCCCTGCGCTCGACGTGCTGCTGGAGCGCGCGCAACATGCCGTCGCCCGTGCCGAGGATCCCGCCACGCCGGCCGACTGGGCCAACGCGGTGCAGGCGCTGGAAGCCGCCACCGAGCCGCTGGGCCGCGCCTGGGGCGTGGTCAGCCACCTCAGCGCCGTCGCCGATACGCCCGAGCTGCGCCAGGCGCATGCCGAGAACCTGCCGCGCATGACCGAGTTCTGGTCTTCGCTGGGCCAGAGCCTGGCGCTGTACGACAAGTACAAGGCGCTGGCGGGCAGCCCCGAGTTCGCCGGCATGAGCGCGGCGCGCCACCAGCTGATCGAGAACGAGCTGCGCGGCTTCCGCCTGGGCGGCGCCGAACTGCCCGAGGACAAGAAGCCGCGCTTTGCCGAGATCCAGGAGCAGCAGGCCCAGCTGTCCAAGGCCTTCTCCGACCACGTGCTCGACGCGACCAACGCCTACGCGCTGGTCGTCGAGGACGAGGCGCGCCTGTCCGGCCTGCCCGACGATGCCCGTGAAGCCGCCCGCCATGCCGCGGAAAAGGACGGCAAGGCCGGCTGGAAGTTCACGCTGCACTTCCCCTCCTACTTCCCGGTGTTGCAGTACGCCGACGACCGCGCGCTGCGCCAGACCTTGTACGAGGCCAACGTCACGCGCGCGTCCGAGCTCGGGCCGCAGTACGGCCAGGGCCAGGCCGACTGGGACAACACCGCCAATATGCGCAAGCAGCTGGCGCTGCGCCGCGAAGAGGCGCAGATGCTGGGCTACCAGTGCTATGGCGAAGTCTCGCTGGTGCCGAAGATGGCCGAGTCGCCCGCCGAGGTGCTCAAGTTCCTCGACGAACTGGCGGTCAAGGCGCGCCCCTACGCCGAGCAGGACTGGGCCGAGCTGAAGGCCTTCGCCGCGGCCGAGCTGGGCCTGGCTGAACTGGCGCCGTGGGACGTGGCCTATGCCTCGGAGAAGCTGCGCCAGCAACGCTATGCGTTCTCCGAACACGAGGTCAAGCAGTACTTCCCGGAAGCCAAGGTGCTCGAGGGCCTGTTCGACGTGGTGCAGAAACTGTTCTCTGTGCGCATCGAGCCCGAGCAGGCGCAGACCTGGCACCCGGACGTACGCTTCTTCCGCGTCAGCACCGCCGATGGCACGCTGCTGGCCCAGTTCTACATCGACCTGTACGCGCGCGAAGGCAAGCGCGGCGGCGCCTGGATGGACGACGCGCGCGGCCGCAAGGTGCTCGAGCATGGCGGCGTGCAGACCCCGGTGGCCTACCTGACCTGCAATTTCTCGGCGCCGGTCGGCGGCAAGCCCGCGCTGTTCACGCACGATGAAGTCATCACGCTGTTCCACGAGTTCGGCCACGGCCTGCACCACATGCTGACGCAGGTGGGCGAGCTGGGCGTGTCGGGCATCAACGGCGTGGAGTGGGATGCGGTCGAGCTGCCGTCGCAGTTCATGGAGAACTTCTGCTGGGAGTACGAAGTTCTGACCGGCATGACACAGCATGTCGACACCGGCGCGCCGCTGCCGCGCGCGCTGTTCGACCGCATGCTGGCGGCCAAGAACTTCCAGAACGGCATGATGACGCTGCGCCAGATCGTGTTCTCGTCGTTCGACATGCACCTGCATACCGACTTCGATCCGGCCGGCGCCACCTCGGTGCTGGAGCTGTCGCGCCAGATCAACGACCGCGTGCACGTGGTGCCGCAGCATCCGCTGTCGCGCTGGCCGAACACCTTCAGCCATATCTTCGCCGGCGGCTACGCCGCGGGCTATTACAGCTACAAGTGGGCCGAAGTGCTGTCGGCCGATGTCTACGCGGCGTTCGAAGAGGCCGCGCAGCTGTCGGGCACGGTGCTCGACAGCGAAACCGGCGCGCGCTACCAGCGCGAGATCCTGTCGGTGGGCGGCAGCCGCCCGGCGATGGACTCGTTCGTGGCGTTCCGCGGCCGCGCGCCGCAGATCGACGCGCTGCTGCGCCACGGCGGGATGGCGGCATGAGCGCGCTGGGACTGCCGGGCCAGGGCCCGCTGCGCATCGCCAGCTGGAACGTCAATTCGCTGAAAGTCCGCCTGCCGCAGGTGCTGCAATGGCTGGCCGAGCAGGACCAGGCCGGCGCGCCGATCGACGCGCTGTGCCTGCAGGAACTGAAGCTGCCCGACGACAAGTACCCGCTGGCCGAACTGGAGAACGCCGGCTTCCACAGCGTCTACACCGGCCAGAAAACGTACAACGGCGTCGCCATCCTGGCGCGCGACGCGAGCATGCCCGGCCCCGTCGACGTGGTGCGCAACATTCCCGGCTTCGAGGACGCGCAGCAGCGCGTGATCGCCGCCACCTATGGCGACCTGCGGCTGGTCTGCGCCTATTTCCCTAATGGGCAGGCGCCCGATTCGGACAAGTTCGCCTACAAGCTGCAATGGCTGGAAGCGATGACCGCGTGGCTGCGCGAGGAAATGACGCGGCACCCGCGGCTGGCGCTGCTGGGCGATTTCAATATCGCGCCGGAAGACCGCGACGTGCACGACCCGGCCAAGTGGGAAGGCCAGAACCTGGTCTCGCCGCCGGAGCGCGCCGCCTTTGCCGCGCTGGTCGAACTGGGCCTGACCGATGCATTCCGCAGGTTCGAGCAGCCGGAAAAGGCGTTCTCCTGGTGGGACTACCGCATGCTGGCGTTCCGGCGCAATGCCGGGCTGCGCATCGACCATATCCTGCTGTCGCCGGCGCTGACCGAGCAGTGCACCGCCTGCGTGATCGACCGGGTGCCGCGCACGTGGGAGCAGCCGTCCGACCACACGCCGGTGGTGGCGACGCTGCATTGCGGCTGACCCTGCGCGGCGTGCGCGCCTGCCGGCCGCACTGGCGCGTGGCGCGGGTTCAGGCAAGCCCGGGCAAGCCCCGCTCGCCGCGTCCGGCCGCGCCCGCTACACTGCGGGCATGAGCCCTCCCGCCCAGGCCATGTTTCGCCATCGCAATCTTCCCCATCTACTGCTGCAAGCGCGCGAAGCGTTGCTGGCGGGCTTTCGTCCGATCCTGCGGCAGTTCGGGGTGACCGAGCAGCAATGGCGCGTGCTGCGCACGCTCAACCAGCACGGGCCGATGGAGCCCAACCAGCTCGCCGAGGCCTGCCTGATCCTGAGCCCCAGCCTGACCCGCATGCTGGCGGGCATGGAAGACGCCGGGCTGGTGGCACGCACGCGCTCGGCCACCGACCAGCGCCGCCAGATGGTCAATCTGACCAGTGCCGCGGGCGAGATCATCGCGCAGATGGAACCGCTGATCGATGCCCGCTACCAGCAGCTCGCGCAGCAGCTGGGTGCCGAGCGCCTGGCCGAGGTCTATCGCGCGCTCGACGCCATGCTGGCCAGCCTGGGCCCGCAGGCCACGCCTCAATCCGCTGCGCTCGCCGCTGCCTTGCCGCCCTCCGGACGCAGCGGCGAAGCAGGCTAGCACGCCCCGTTTCCCGCCGATGCCTTCGCCCACCACCGCATCCCTGCTGCCGCGCCTGTTCCCCTGGAGCCAGCGCGTCGACCCGACCACGCTGCGCGCCGACCTGGTGGCGGGACTGCTCGGCGCCGTGCTGGTGTTGCCGCAGGGGGTGGCGTTCGCCACGCTCGCCGGGCTGCCGCCGCAGTACGGCATCTACAGCGCGGTGGTGCCGTGCATCGTGGCGGCGCTGTTCGGCTCCAGCTGGCATGTCATGTCGGGGCCGACCAACGCCAATTCGCTGGCGCTGTTGGCGATGCTGAGCCCGCTCGCGTTCGCGGGCAGCCCGGCCTATATCGGCCTGGCGCTGGCGGTGACCATCGTGGTGGGCGCGATGCAGCTGGCGGTAGGCACGCTGCGGCTGGGCTCGCTGGCCAACTTTATTTCGCCATCGGTGCTGCTCGGCTTTACTTGCGGCGCGGCGACGCTGATCGGGCTGTACGCACTGAAGGACCTGTTCGGGCTGTCGGTGCCGACCGGCACCAGCGCCTTCGGCGTGCTGCGCCATCTGTTCGAGCATGCCGATGCCATCAACTGGGACGCGGCCATGGTGGGCGCGGTCACGCTGGCGGTGACGCTGCTGTGCAAGCGGCTGTGGCGGCGCCTGCCGTTCATGCTGCTGGGCCTGCTGGCCGGATATGGCGTGGCGCTGCTGCTGAACCAGACCGGCGGGCACCACGTCAACGTGGTCGGGCCGATTCCGTCGGCGCTGCCGCACTTCCAGGTGCCGGACGTCGACTGGCGCAAGCTGCCCGACCTGCTCGGCATCGCCGCGGCACTGACCATCGTCGCGCTGGGCCAGTCGATCTCGATCGCCAAGGCGGTGGCATTGCGCTCGGGCCAGCATATCGATGCCAACCGCGAGTTCATCGGCCAGGGCCTGTCGAATATTGCCGGCGGCTTCTTCTCCAGCTATATCTCGTGCGGCTCGCTCAACCGCTCGGTGCCCAACTTCGAAGCCGGCGCGCGCACGCCGCTGGCGAGCGTGTTCTCGGCGCTGTGGCTGGTGGCGCTGGTCGCGGTCAGCGCGCCGCTGCTGGCACAGATCCCGATGGCGGCGATCGCGGCAATGCTGCTGCTGGTGGCATGGGGCCTGCTCGACATCGCGCGGCTGCGCCGCATCTTCACGCTCAGCCGCACCGAGTTCGCGATCGCCATCGGCACCTTCGCCGCCACGCTGGTGATCCGGCTGGAAATGGCGGTGCTGCTCGGCACCGTACTGTCGCTGGTGGCCTACCTGTACCGCACTTCGCGGCCCGCCGTGCGCAGCCTGGTACCGGATGCCGACGACCCCGGCCGGCGCTTCACGCCGCTGGACGAATTGCGCCGTCCGCAGCCGGAATGCCCGCAGCTCAAGCTGCTGCGCATGGAGGGTGCAATCTACTTCGGCGCGGTGCAATACGTGACGGACCGCCTGCACTGGGTGCGCACCGTCAATCCCGGCCAGACCCACCTGCTGGCGATGACCAAGAGCATGAACTTCATCGATCTCGCCGGCGCGGAAATGTGGGAATACGAGCTGAGCGAGCGCCGCGCGCTCGGCGGCGACCTGTACTTCCACCGTCCGCGCACACAGGTGCTGCAGACTTGGGCGCAGACTGGCTTTACCGACAAGCTCGGCGCCGACCATGTGTTCCCGACCAAGCGGCAGGCGCTGCACACCATCATCGGACAGCTGTCGCCGGAAGTCTGCGCCCACTGCACCGTGCGCATCTTCGAGGAATGCGCGTCGCGACCGGGCACGGCAGCGACGGCCGCCTCCGCGCACCCACGAGCGTAGCGCCCGCCCGGGCGCGCTTGGCCAAGGTCACGGCGGCAAAAAAACGGAAGAAACTGGGGATTGCCTGCGCCGGCGGCGCCGGCTGGCAAGCAAGGCCGAGCGGCCTATGCTCTGAACCCTGATGCCAGATGGGCGCCCGCGGCTTGCCGGAAGCGGGCCCGGGCATCCATCTGCATCAGATCGGCGCCACGTGGGCGCGCTTGACGACGATAGGCTGCGGCGCGCCCTGTTCGATCAGCACCACGGCGGCGCGTTCGATGGTTTCGCGGCCGGCGCGGAATGCTTCTTCGAGTGACAGCACCTGGTCGGCGCTGAAACCTTCCCACAGTGCTTCGCGTGTCACCACGCAAGTCACCTTCTCGCCATTGACAAGTGCCTGGAACAACAAGCCTTCGTTATTGATGTCGTAGCGCTCTTGCTCTTGGAATTTGATATCCATCGGTGCAGCCCTCCATATGCAAGTGGAGAAACATCCTAACATGGCTCCGGCAAAATCGTATGGGTAGAACCCTATGCGAACGGGTTCAATCGGAAGACCACCGCGACCGCCGTTCGGTTCCGTCGGCCGAGCCCTGCGGACGCGGGGCACGTTCGCGCGGCTTGCCATGGCAATGGCGTCAGGCAATTGACAGCGCCGGAAATCATGCTAGAATCTCGTTCTTCGTTGGGGCGTTAGCTCAGTTGGTAGAGCAGCGGACTCTTAATCCGTAGGTCGAGTGTTCGAGTCACTCACGCCCCACCAGCGAATACAAGAAAGGCCGGAAGCAGCAATGCTTCCGGCCTTTTGCTTTTAGCGGCGCGGATGCGCCGCGGCACTTCGTCACACGCCGACGCTGGCCCGCTCCAACAGCGTTTGCGCCAGCGTGCGATGGCGCAGCAGCACAGCAGGCAGGTCGGCCGTCAGCAGTTCGCCGTCGCGTACCACTTCCCTGCCATTGATCACACTGGCCGCGACATTGGCCGGCGTGCAGAACACCAGCGCCGCGACCGGGTCATGGCCGGCGCCGGCAAAGCCGACCGACGACAGGTCGAAGGCGACGAAGTCCGCCGACATGCCCGGCGCCAGCGCGCCGATATCGTCGCGGTTGAGCACGCGCGCGCCGCCCAGCGTGGCGATTTCAAGCGCCTCGCGCGCGCTCATCGCGGCCGGCCCGTAGCCGACCCGCTGCAGCAGCATCGCCTGGCGCGCCTCGCCCAGCATATGCGCACCGTCGTTCGACGCACTGCCGTCCACGCCCAGCCCCACCGGCACTCCCGCATCGCGCATCGCACGCACCGGCGCAATGCCCGATGCCAGCCGCATGTTCGAGCACGGGCAATGCGCCACGCCCGTGCCGGTCCGCGCGAACAGCGCGATGCCCTCGTCGTCCAGCTTGACGCAGTGCGCGTGCCACACATCGTGGCCGACCCAGCCGAGGTCTTCGGCATACTGCGCCGGCGTCAGGCCGAATTTCTCGCGCGAATAGGCAATGTCGTTGTCGTTCTCGGCCAGGTGCGTATGCAGTGACACACCATAATGGCGCGCCATCGCCGCCGATTCGCGCATCAGCTCGCGCGACACCGAGAACGGCGAGCACGGCGCCAGCACCACGCGCAGCATCGCGTGGCGCGCGCTGTCGTGGTACTGCTCGACCAGCCGCTGGCTGTCGCGCAGGATGGCGGCCTCTTCCTCGACCACCACGTCCGGCGGCAGGCCGCCCTTGCTGCGACCCACGCTCATCGAGCCGCGCGCGGCATGGAAGCGCATGCCCATCTCCTGCGCCGCGGCGATCGAATCGTCCAGGCGCGAGCCATTGGGAAACAGGTAGAGGTGGTCGCTGGTGGTGGTGCAGCCCGACAGCATCAGCTCGGCCATCGCGGTCTTGGTCGACACCGCGATCATTTCCGGCGTCAAGTGCGACCACAGCATGTACAGATTGGTCAGCCACGAGAACAGCTCGGCATCCTGCGCCGCCGGCACCGCGCGCGTCAGGCTCTGGTACATGTGGTGGTGGGTATTGACCAGCCCGGGCGTGACCACGCGGCCACGCATGTCGAGCACCTGCGCACTGCCGTCGTCGACCATGCGCCGGTATTGCGGCGGCAGCTCGGCGGTGGGGCCGACCCATTGCACCGCGGGGCCTTCGGCGACCAGCGCGCCGTCGCGGATCTCGCGGCGCTGGGCATCCATGGTCACCAGCACGTCGGCATTGAGGGCGATCAGGGTCATGGCGGAATTCCTTTTGTGAAGCGGATGGGATGGGGGCAGATACGATCGCCGCCAGTCTACGGCGGCGCGGTGCCGCGTCCCAAGCATAGAATTCCGAGCAGTCTGTCCACAAAAAGTGGACATCCACCAGAAGCGCGGCCTCAGCGGGCCTGGGCGTACAGCGTCGCCAGCGCGTCGCCGATGCGCTCGGCCATCAGCCGGGCCGCGGCGCTGAGCTGGCCGCCGGCGCGCGCCACCAGCGCCAGCGTCTGGCCCTGCAGGTGGCGGTCGCGCAAGGGCACGTACACCAGCGCCTGGCGCGCGCGCTCTTCCATCACGTCGAGCGGGTTCAGCAGCGCGATGCCGGTCCCGAGCAGCACCAGTTGCCGGATCAGCACGGTCGAGGTCGATTCCGCCACCGGCGAGACCTCGATCGCATTGCGCGCAAAGGCCGCATCGAGGATCCCGCGGATCGACAAGGAAGGTGCCGGCAGGATCAGCGGATAGCCGACGCACTCGCTCAGCAGCACCGATGGCCGCGCCGCCAGCGCATGGTCGGGCGGCACCACCGCGCCGATCTGCCAGTCGCTGCTGGCCAGCGCACGGAAGGCCGGCAGTTCCGGCAGGTCATAGCCCAGTCCGAGGTCGGCATCGCCCTGCTCCACCGCCGCCACGATGTCGGCGACCGGCAAGTCGTTGACGCGCACCACGATGCCCGGATAGCGCTGACGGAAGTCATGCACCAGCGACGGCATCAGCGACCCCGCCAGGCCCGCTGTCACGGCCAGCGTGACCTCGCCCCGGCGCGCGCCCTTGAAGTCCTCGATACGCTCGCGCAGCGTGTCGTGCTCGCGCAGGGTCTGGCGGACATGGGCCAGCACCATCTCGCCCAGCGGCGTCAGCCGCAGGCGCTTGTTGATGCGCTCGAACAGCGGCGCGCCCAGTTCGGCCTCCAGGTCCAGGATCTGCCGGTTGACCGCGGTCGGGGCTACGTGCAGGTGCTCGGCCGCCTTGCGGATGGAACCGCGGCGGACGACCTCGTCGAGATAGCGTAGGACTCTGGCGTGCATGGATCTGGCAAACAGGGGGATTCGGGTGGCGGGACGAGGCACATGACGGCGGCCTGGCATTGTAGCGGCCAGGCACCGCAAAAAATGCCGCAAAGGCTATTGCGCCGCATGCGATACCTTGCTACAATCTTTTTCTTCGTTGGGGCGTTAGCTCAGTTGGTAGAGCAGCGGACTCTTAATCCGTAGGTCGAGTGTTCGAGTCACTCACGCCCCACCAGCGAATCCAGAAAAGCCGGAAGCCTTGCTTCCGGCTTTTTACTTTGGCATTGCGTCCCGACCACGCGCGCGATCGGCAGTGCAGCCCGATTCTTGATACGCGGGTTCTCACCAATTCCCCTGCAGGCGCTTTCCCGGTTGAATCGCTCCCGCGCCATTGTGGAACATAGTTCCGTATCGCGGAACCATCACAAGGCGCCGGCCGTACCGCATCCCGGCACGGCCCGGTCATGCCAGTCCGGGAAACCCTGACAGTGCGGGCGCCGGATCCGTAGCCGATCCGCGGACACGCCTGCAGCCTGGCTGGCGAATCAGTGAAAGAAGAATGGAGGCCCTCCTTGAAAGCAGTCCTTAACGCCGGCGCAGCCGCATGCATCGCGGCCCTCGGCCTGGCCCACGCCGGCCTGGCGCACGCCCAGTCCTACCCTGCCAAGCCGATCCGCCTGATCGTGCCGTTCGCGGCCGGCGGCACCACCGATATCGTGGCGCGCGCGGTGTCCGACGGCCTGGGCCGTGAACTGGGCCAGCCGGTGGTGGTGGAAAACCGTGGCGGCGGCGGCGGCGCCATCGGTGCCGACGCGCTCGCCAAGTCGGCGCCGGACGGCTACACCCTGGGCATCGCCACGGTCAGCACCATGGCGACCAACCCGGCCACCAACCCCAAGAACCCGTACGATCCGCTCAAGGACTTCGCGCCGATCACCAACCTGGTCAACGTGCCCAACGTGCTGACGGTGAATCCGAAGGTTCCGGCCAAGACCCTGAAGGAATTCGTGGCGATGCTGAAGGCCAACCCGGGCAAGTACAGCTACGCCTCGGCCGGCAAGGGCAGCATCTCGCACCTGGACGGGGAACTGTTCAAGGACATCACCAAGACCGACATGGTCCACATCCCGTACCGCGGATCGGGCCCGGCGCTGAACGACACGCTGGCCGGCCAGGTCAACGCGCAGTTCGACAACCTGCCGTCGTCGATGCCGCATATCCAGGCCGGCAAGCTGCGCGCGCTGGCAGTGGCCGCACCCAAGCGCGTCGAAGGCCTGCCCGACGTGCCGACCTTTGCCGAAGCCGGCATGAAGGACATGAACAACATGGCCTGGTACGGGCTGGTGGCCCCGGCCGGCACGCCGGCGGCGATCATCGCGCGCGTGCATGACGCCGCCGTCAAGGCGCTGCAGGATCCCAACGTCAAGCGCCGCCTCGCCGACAGCGGCGCCTACACTGACGGCAACACGCCGCAGCAATACGCCGCCCAGATCAAGCGCGAGCTGGACCTGCGCAAGAAGATCGCGCGCGACCAGAACATCACGCTGGAATAAGCGGGCCAGCAGGCGCAAGCCGCCTCTCTACCGGAAACCGGCTGCCACGCAGCCGGTTTTTTTATGCGCGGCACCGAATTTTCCCGGCGCGCCCCTCAGATTAATCCTATTGCTGAGGCGTTTGATCCCGCGCAGCATGCCGGTCGTGCCGGTAACGTTCAATACGACTAGAAGAAACTTTCACTTTGCGGACATGCGTCGACTCGGTACATTTACCGGTGCTCCGCCACACGCGCCGGCAGTCAGACCGGCCAACGTCCGGCCCCAAAACCGGTTTCGCGCAGGCGCTGCGCGACCGTCATTCGCGAGGTTAACAAGATGCTGAAGAAGTCCGTTCCGACCCTGATCATTGCAGCACTGGCCGCGCTCGGCACGGCCCAGGTCCATGCGCAGAAGAACTACACCGACGGCGGCGACCTCTACAGCGGCAGCCACACCAAGAAAGCCGGCCCGAACCAGAGCGCGGCCAAGTCCGGAAAGTTCGACCCGTACACCGACGGCGCCAGGAAATCGACCAAGTCGGAGCTGACCAGCTCAGGCAAGAAGTTCGATCCGAACACCGATGGTGCCAAGGCCGGCAAGTTCGATCCGTACACCGACGGCGCCAAGGAGCCCGCCAGCCAGGGCACCAAGGCGCAGTAAGGCCGCCCTCGCCCGCTCACACAGCCCGCTCACACAGCCCGCTCGCGCGGGCTATTTTGTTTTCAGGATTGCCCGGGCCTCAGGCGGCCAGCGCCGCTGTCGGCCGCGCCGGCTGCATGGTGCCGCGGTCGCGGAAGGCGGCGTGCCAGGACAGCGCCTCTTCCACCAGGTGCGGGGTCTGGCCGCCATGCGCGCAGGCGCGACGGAAGTAGTCGCCCAGCAGGTCGCGGTATTGCGGGTCGGCGCAGTTGGCAATGACGGTGCGCGCGCGTTCGCGCGGCGCCAGGCCGCGCAAATCTGCCAGGCCGTGTTCGGTGACGATGATGTCGACGTCGTGCTCGGTATGGTCGACGTGCGCCACCATCGGCACGATGCTGGAGATATCGCCACCCTTGGCCACCGACTTGGTCACGAACACCGACAGGTGCGCATTGCGGGCAAAGTCGCCCGAGCCGCCGATGCCGTTCATCATGTGCGTGCCGCCCACATGGGTCGAGTTGACGTTGCCGTAGATATCGCACTCGAGCGCCGTGTTGATGGTGATCAGCCCCAGCCGTCGCAGGATCTCCGGATGGTTGCTGATTTCCTGCGGCCGCAGCAGCAGGCGCGAACGGTAACGGTCCAGGTTCGACAGGAAGCGCTGGTACACCGCGCGCGTCAGCGTCACCGACGAGGCCGACGCGAAGGCCAGGCGCCCCGCATCCAGCAGCTCGATGGTGCTGTCCTGCAGAACTTCGGAATACATCTGCAGGTCACGGAACGGCGACTCGATCAGCCCGTGCAGCACCGCGTTGGCTATGGTGCCGATGCCGGCCTGCAGCGGCTGCAGCGACGGCGACAGCCGCCCGGCGCGCACTTCGCGCAGCAGGAATTCATTGAGATGGCCGGCGATCTGGCTGGTGCCGGCATCCGGCGGCAGCGCGTTGGACGGGCTGTCATCCTTGGCGGTGATGACGATGGCCGCGATCCTTTCGGGATCGATCGGGATATACGGCAGGCCGATGCGCTGCGCGGGCGCGATCAGCGGGATCGGCTGGCGGTACGGACGCTGCACCGGGAAATAGATGTCGTGCAGCCCCTCCAGTCCCAGCGGCATGTTCAGGTTGATCTCGACGATCACCTTGCGCGCCAGCATGGCGAAGCTGGCCGAATTGCCGACCGAGGTGCTGGGGATGATGCCGCCCTGCTCGGTGATCGCCACCGCTTCCACCACCGCGACGTCCACCGGCGCGATCTGGCCCGAGCGCAGTTGCTCCACGGTCTCGGACAGGTGCTGGTCGATGAACATCACTTCGCCCGCATTGATCTTGCGGCGCAGCGTGGCATCGGACTGGAACGGCAGGCGACGCGCGATCACGTCGGCCTCGGCCAGAACCCGGTCGATGTCGTTGCCAAGCGAGGCGCCGGTCATCAGGGTGATGCGCAGCGGCTCGGTGGCCGCGCGCCGTGCCAGCGCAAACGGCACTTCCTTGCAGTCGCCAGCGCGCGTGAATCCGCTCATGCCGACCGTCATGCCGTCGCGGATCAGCGCGGCGGCTTCGTCGGCCGAGACAACCTTGTCATGCAGCCTGGCCAGGCGAATGCGTTCCTTGTACATCTTTGATCTCCGGTCTGACGGCTGGCCCGTGTGCCTGCGCCGCTCGCCCCGTGCTGGCCTGGGTGGCTGGTTGCGGGGTCTCCGGCTGGCAGTGTAGCCAGCCGCGCCTATTCCAGCGATGATTTAAAGTTATTCATCCAAGTCGCTTTTTTCATAATTTCGCGGTTGGCGCGCGCAGCAGCCGGCACTATCGTGCGGGTCCGCCTCAGGACATTCCCGCAGTGTCACAAATCTGGCAAAAGTTTCTGGTAGTCTCGCCGTTCGGTCGACCCAGCCCGCCCCAGAGGCTGCGGCGGCCGTGCCGCCCGGGCCGGCCATGCTCCGGCCCCTTGCACCCTCAGCGGGTGCCTGTGCATTGCGGTGGCGGCAAAACATAACAGGAGACGCCATTCATGCAGCCAAGACCCCTCGAACCCAGCGAGCCGGTAGTCCTTGCCCTGATTGACGCAGTCACCGCCTGGCAAGGTGCGTTGGACCAGACCCTGCGCGCCTCGGGCCTTAACTATTCCCAGTGGCTGCTGCTGCGGGCCATCCGCCAGGGAGCCTTCAAGCGCGGCTTGCCGCTGGCCGGTCCGATGCCGCTCGACGCAGCGCAATCCGAGACCATTCTGGACGAACTGCGCCGCGACGGCTGGATCGAGTACACCGCGACGCTGGCGCCCCGCATCGCGGAAGGCGCCACCGCGCGGGTGCAACGTACCGCGCAGGCTTTGAGTGCGTTGCACAGTGTCTCGGTGGCGGCCTTCAATTCGCAGGAACGGGCCGCGCTGGGCAGCCTGCTGGACCGGATGAAAGCGACGCTGGACGGCCACACCTCGCGCCAGGCCAGGGCCGTTGCCGAAGCTCCCCGCCAGGAACGGCACACGCAGACGCTGCCTTGCCCCGGCCTGCCGCCCGTGGCACATCGCCCCGCCTGCAGCCCCGGCCTCGCCGCGCGCTTCTGATCTGCTGATCTCTGCCAGGCCGGTCCCGCGGATTGTCGCCGGGACCTGGCTGGCCTCCCTTCCCTTGCAGCGCCAGTACCCGCCACTTTGTTGCGCCGGGCACTCGGATTTTTCCTAAAGTATGAGCATGCCCCGGCACATGCCCCGGCGGCCCACCGACACCGCTAGGAGGGGAACATGCCGCAGGAGAACGAAGACAAGGTCGCGCACCTGCTGGACGAACTCGCCAACTTCGCGCGCGGGCGGCTGCCGGCGGCGATGTTCAGCGTGGTCGAGCCCTTCCTGCGGCATTACTACGACCAGGCCGACGCCGAAGACCTGCTGCGGCGCGAAGTGGCCGACCTGTACGGCGCCGTGATGGCGCACTGGCAGACGGCGCAGAAGTTCACCCCCGGCAGCGCCCGCATCCGCGTCTACAACCCCAACCTGGAAGAGCACGGCTGGCACTCCGACCACACCGTGGTCGAGATCGTCAACGACGACATGCCATTCCTGGTCGACTCCGTGACCATGGAGATCAACCGCCAGGGCCTGGCGCTGCACTCGGCCATCCATCCGGTGTTCCGGGTCTGGCGCGGCAGCACCGGCATCGAGCGGATCGCCCCCGGCGGCGCCGGCGAGGCCGGCGACAGCTCGCGCCTGGAATCCTTTATCCATTTCGAGATTGACCGCACCGGCGAGTCGTCGCGCCTCGACGCCCTGCGCAACGGCATCTCGCAGGTGCTGGTCGATGTGCGCGCCGCGGTGGAAGACTGGCCGAAGATGTGCGAGATCACGCGCGCCACCATCGGCGCGATGGCGCAGGCGCCGGACGCGGCCTCAGCCGAAAGCGTCGAAGCGCGCGCCTTCCTGGAATGGATGATGGACGACCATTTCTCTTTTCTGGGACAGCGCGACTACCAGCTGATCGCGCGCGATGGCCGCTACTTCCTGCGCGGCGTGGCCGGCTCCGGCGCCGGCATCCTGCGCGAAAGCCTGCGCGAGCCGGACGCCGACGACCTGACCCCGCTGCCCGCGGCGGCCACCGCGATCATCGAAGGCAGCTCGCCGATCTTCCTGACCAAGGCCAATTCGCGCGCCACCGTGCACCGGCCCGGCTATCTCGATTACGTCGGCGTCAAGCTGCTCGACCAGAACGGGCAGCTGTTCGGCGAGCGGCGCTTCGTCGGCCTCTACACCTCGACCGCCTACATGGCGCCGATCGCCGACATCCCGCTGGTGCGGCGCAAGTGCGCCAACATCCTGGCGCGCGCAGGGTTCCTGGCCAAGGGCCACCTGTATAAGTCGCTGGTCACGATCCTGGAACAATATCCGCGCGACGAACTGTTCCAGGCGACCGAGGACGAGCTGTTCGACATCACCACCGGCATCCTGCGGCTGCAGGAACACCAGCGCACGCGGCTGTTCGTGCGGCGCGACCGCTTCGACCGCTTTGTCTCGTGCCTGGTGTTCGTGCCGCGCGACAAGTACAACACCGACCTGCGCCAGAAGATCCAGAAGCTGCTGACCAGCGCTTTCCACGGCACCAGCTGCGAGTTCACGCCGCTGCTGTCGGAATCGCCGCTGGCGCGCATCCAGCTGACCGTGCGCGGCGAGCCCGGCACCATGCCCAAGGTCGACACGCAAGAACTGGAAGCGCGCATCGTGCATGCCAGCCGCCGCTGGCAGGACGACCTCGCCGAAGCGCTGCACGAAAGCCACGGCGAAGAGCAGGGCAACCGGCTGCTGCAGCGCTATGGCGGCTCGTTCCCCGCCGGCTATCGCGAAGACTATCCGGCGCGCACCGCGGTGCGCGATATCGAGCTGATGGAGCATGCGCGGCGCGGCAACGGCATGGCGATGAACCTGTACCGGCCGATCGAAGCCGCGCCGGGTGCGTTCCGCTTCAAGGTGTACCGCGCCGGCGAACCGATCGCGCTGTCGCTGAGCCTGCCTATGCTGGAGCATCTGGGCGTGCGCGTCGATGAAGAGCGCCCCTACCTGATCGAACCCGACAGCGGCGCACCGCTATGGGTGCACGACTTCGGACTCGAAATCGCCGACGGCAGCAACGCCGCGGAGTTCGACATCGCGCGCGTCAAGGCCCTGTTCGAGGATGCCTTTGCGCGCGCCTGGCACGGCGAGATCGAGAACGACGATCTCAACCGCCTGGTGCTGCGCGCCGAGCTGGCCGCGCGCGACGTCACCATCCTGCGCGCCTATGCGCGCTACCTGCGGCAGGTGGGCTCCACCTTCAGCGACGCCTATATCGAACGCGCGCTGACCGGCAACGCCGGCATTGCCGCGATGCTGGTGGCGCTGTTCGTGGCGCGCTTCGACACCTTCAGCCAGGTGGCGGCCGACACCGCGCGCCAGGCGCGCTGCGACAAGCTGCTGGCCGATATCGGCACGGCGCTCGACAAGGTCCCCAACCTCGACGAAGACCGCATCCTGCGGCTCTTCCTGGGCGTGATCAACGCCACCGTGCGTACCAATTATTTCCATCGCGGCGAGGACGGCCAGCCGCGTCCGTACCTGTCGTTCAAGTTTAATCCGGCCCTGGTACCGGGCTTGCCGGAGCCGCGCCCGATGTTCGAGATCTGGGTCTACTCGCCGCGCGTGGAAGGGGTGCACCTGCGCGGCGGACGCGTGGCGCGCGGCGGGCTGCGCTGGTCGGACCGGCGCGAGGACTTCCGCACCGAAGTGCTGGGCCTGATGAAGGCGCAGATGGTCAAGAACACGGTGATCGTGCCGGTCGGCTCCAAAGGCGGGTTCGTGGTCAAGCGCCCGCCGCCGCCCACCGACCGCGACGCCTTCCTGCGCGAAGGCATCGCCTGCTACCAGACCTTCCTGCGGGGGCTGCTGGACCTGACCGACAACCTCGTCAGCGGCGAGCTGGTGCCGCCGCCCGACGTGGTGCGCCACGACGACAACGATCCCTACCTGGTGGTAGCCGCGGACAAGGGCACGGCCACGTTCTCGGACTTCGCCAATGCGATCTCGGCCGAGTACGGGTTCTGGCTGGGCGATGCCTTTGCCTCTGGCGGCTCGGTCGGCTACGACCACAAGAAGATGGGGATCACCGCGCGCGGCGCGTGGGAATCGGTGAAGCGGCATTTCCGCGAGATGGGCGTCGACATCCAGTCAACGGATTTCACTGTCGCGGGCATCGGCGACATGTCGGGCGACGTGTTCGGCAACGGCATGCTGCTGTCGCCGCATATCCGTCTGGTGGCCGCGTTCGACCATCGCCACATCTTCCTCGACCCCGACCCGGACCCCGCGCGCAGCCTGCAGGAACGCGCGCGCCTGTTCGGGCTGCCGCGCTCGAGCTGGGCCGACTACGACGCCACGCTGATTTCCGCCGGCGGCGGCATCTATCCGCGCACGGCCAAGACCATCCCGCTGTCGGCGCAGGTGCAGGCGGTGCTCGGCATCACCGCGAGCGCGCTGTCGCCGGCCGAACTGATCCACGCCATCCTGATGGCGCCGGTGGACCTGCTCTACAACGGCGGCATCGGCACCTACGTCAAGTCGAGCCAGGAGACGCACCTGCAGGCCGGCGACCGCACCAACGACGCGGTGCGGGTCAATGGCAACGAGCTGCGCTGCAAGGTGGTCGGCGAAGGCGGCAACCTCGGCTTTACCCAGTTGGGCCGCATCGAGTTCGCGCGCAAGGGCGGGCGCATCAACACCGACGCCATCGACAACTCGGCCGGCGTCGATTGCTCCGACCACGAGGTCAATATCAAGATCCTGCTGGGACTGGTGGTCGCCGACGGCGAGATGACCGAGAAGCAGCGCAACAAGCTGCTGGCCGAGATGACTGACGAAGTCGGCCTGCTGGTGCTGCAGGACAATTACTACCAGACCCAGGCGCTGTCGGTGGCCGGCCGCAGCAGCGGCGCGCTGCTCGACGGCGAGGCGCGCCTGGTGCGCTGGCTGGAACGCGCCGGGCGCCTGAACCGCGCGCTGGAATTCCTGCCGTCGGACGAGGACATTGCCGAGCGCAAGTTGGCAGGCGAAGGGCTGACCTCGCCCGAGCGCGCGGTGTTGCTGGCCTACAGCAAGATGTGGCTGTACGATGAACTGCTGGGCTCGGACTTGCCGGAAGACGCACTGGTTGCGGGCCTGCTTGCCGATTACTTCCCGGTGCCGCTGCGCCAGCGCTACGGCGAGGCCATGCAGCGCCATCCGCTGCGGCGCGAGATCCTGTCGACGCACCTGACCAATATGCTGGTCAACCGCATCGGCGCCACCTTCGTGCACCGGATCATGGAAGAAACCGATGCGCGTTCCGCCGATATCGTGCGCGCCTGCCTGATCGCTCGCGACGTGTTCGGGCTGACCGCGCTGTGGCAGGAGATCGACGCGCTCGACAATCGCATCGCCGACGCCGAGCAGGCGCGCATGTTCGGCGCGGTGGCGCTGCTGCTGGAGCGCGCATGCCTGTGGTTCATCCGCTATCTGCGCAGCGGCAGCAGTGCCACCGAAGACCTGGCGCGCTTTGCGCAGGCGGCACAGTGGCTGGGGCCCCGCTTGCCGCAACTATTGCCGCAGGCGGATGCCGCCGCGTTGGCAGAGCATACGCGCGCGCTGACCGAGGCGGGCGTGAGCGAGACGCTGGCCACACGGGTGGCCGGCAGCGAGATTTCCGCCGCGGCGCTCGACATCGCCGAAGTGGCCGCTGCGTGCGAGCGCAGCCTCGATCTGGTGGCAGGGGTCTACTTCGCACTGGACAGCCACCTGAGCTTCAGCTGGCTGCGCGAACGTGCGCTGGCGCTGCCGTCGGACACCCACTGGGACCTGCTGGCACGCACCACCACGCTGGAAGACCTGGGACGGCTCAAGCGCGCGCTGACGGTCAGCGTGCTGTCTCAAGCGGGAGATCAGACCTCGCCGGAAGCGATGATCGACGCCTGGCGCGCCAGCCGCCACGGCGCGCTCGAACGCTTTACGCGCATGCTGGCGGACCAGCGCGCCTCGGGGGCGGCGGGACTGTCGATGCTGTCGGTCGCGGTGCGCGAGATCGGCATGCTGGAGCGAAGCTAGCCGCCCCGGATGCCTGCGGGCTTACTCGTCGGTGTCAGGGTCCGCGCCGAAATCCGCATCAGTATCGGCGCTGCGCGCACGCAGCTCGAGGCCGAGCAGGATCAGCAGCTCGAAGGCATCGGACAGCAGGTGCTTCTGCCGCGGCAACAGGCTGGCGTACGGCATGTCGTAGATCGACTGGTGCGCCGAGCGCTCGCCCTTCAGGCCGCGGTCGCGCGCGATGTCCGACAACAGCGCGGCAAACCCGGACAGGTCCTGCGCCGCCAGCGCCGAGTTCAACACCTTCGCGATAACTTCGGGCGAAGCGTTGGCCCAGCCCATGCGCTCGGCATTGGAAGCGGGGTCGTTGGGAAGGTCGGCAAAGTCCATATTGTGTTTAACGGTCCTGCCTAAACTAGCTTAAGCCGCCAACGATGTGAATTTGACCCCACACAGGTGGGGTAACATGGCCTGTCGCCGCTGCCGGTCAGCGCGATGCGGGCTTGGCGCGCCCGTGGGCCGTTGTCTTCCGCGGTACCTTGCCAGGCGCCTTTGACTGCGCTGCATCGGACCGCTTCGCCGGTGCCTGTTGCGCGGTGCTGGCGGGTACCTGGCGATAGCTTGTGCTGCCATCCTTGGCCGTGCGCGCCACGACATGGTTGCGCGCGCCACACTGCGGACAGCGGAACATCAGGCCCTGCCCTTCATCGCGGATTTGCACCTCGTCCGGCTCCCAGCTGGCGCCGCAAGCCTGGTTCCCACAAACAAACATGAATTCTCCTGAGGATCGTGCCGACCGACTGGCGGCACGGACGCGATTATCAGCCCTGTCGCACCCCAGCGGGTCGATTTGCAGCCGATTGCGCCAATTACGCCAATTGCGCCGGCCAGCATGGCCCCGTGCTTCAACCATTGCGCTGCACCCATTGCTGCGCCCACGCAATCGCCGCGGCCCGCGCCTCATCGGGCGTGGCATGGGTGGTCGGCGGTGCCCCGCCTTCAAGCACCACGGCACCCGCTTCCCAGATATCGCACAGCGCTCTGAAGCGCCCCATGCCGAGCGCATGGCAGAACACGTGGATGACGAAGCCACGGTACTCGAGCACATCGGTGGCGGCATCGGTCAGCACCTGGTCCGAGGTAACGTCGGCAGGCAGCAACGGGGCATCGGACCGACGCGGTTCGCGCTGGCCGGGGCCCGCGCGTGCCGACCGCCCCAACGCGCCGCCAGCCGCCGCGCCAAGCAGCACGCCCAGGCCGAACCAGCAGGCTTTGCTTCCGCTCCCAGCCATGGCATCTCCTGTAGCGACCCGGCGGTCGCGGCAAGACAGTGTCGTGAAGACTGTCACCGGTTTCAGGTTATACCAGGCAGCGCCACCGCACTGCCGCCCCATCGCCCGAAATTGAGAATCAGGAGGATGACCGAACCGCATGCCGCGGCTATACTGTACATCCATACAGTATCAGGACACTGCCATGCCCTTGTACCAGTCCGATTCCATCCTGCTCGAAGCCCATTATTTCGGTGACGACACCGAATCCGTGCGCCTGCGCTGCGGCAGCGTCTGCGTGAACGCCGGCGCCATCCTGGTCGACGGCATCGAGCCGCGCCAGCTGCAGTCGCTGCGCTGGACCCCGGACTTCCTGTCGTTCGAGGCGCAAGGCATGCGCCACCGCTATCCGGTAAGCCGCCCGGCGCTGGTCGGCCCTGCGCTTGCGCGTTTCGCCATGCTTTAAGCTACGCCTGCCGATTCCGCCAATGCGCCGCGCGCCATGCCCCCATGCCAGACCTGAGCCCCACCGCCCGCCAGCTGATCCACGCACTGTGAAGCACCCCGGTATCCCCCGCGCCTTTTCTGGCTTCCGGCCCGAGAGGTCACATGGCCCATGCGCTACCGGCGGCTGCGCCGCAAAAGACACCGGCGCTGTCAGACGGTCACCGATACCGGGCGCGGGAAGCAGCGTGGAGACTAGGGCATCTTCCACCACGGAGGTGCGCCATGCCGGCCAAGAACATCCACGTCGTACCGCTCGACAACGGCTGGGCCATTGAATCCGAAGACGGCGCCGGCGGGCGCCAACTTTACGCGACGCAAGAAGACGCGATCGCCGCGGGCACCGAGAAAGCCCGGCAACTCCAGGCAGAACTGCTCGTCCACGGCCGTGACGGCCGCATCCGGATGCGCAACAGCTTTGGCAACGATCCTCGGGATATCAAAGGCTGAACCGTCCGCAGCGCGTCAGCCGCCGCTGGCGCGCTGTCCTTCCACGCGCGCGCGCGTCGCGTAATAAGCAAGCACCAGCGACGCGGTCAGCGCCAGGCCGGCTACTGCCAAGGCGATGCATGTGGTGCCGACGATCCCGTTGCCCTTTTCGCTCATGACAGCCTCCGTCGCGATGAAGTCCAATGTGCCACCACTATAGGTGCAACGGGCTGAATCGAAAAACGGCCATGGCTGCTCTCACGCGCTGACCACGCTGGTTGCAGACGCGAAGTCGCACGCGTTTTGCCACCGGGACACGGAAGTAAAAAAACCCGCTTGGCGATTTACCAAGCGGGTTTTTTGTCTGGTCGGGGCGAGAGGATTTGAACCTCCGACCACCTGCACCCCATGCAGGTACGCTACCAGGCTGCGCTACGCCCCGAAGCAAAAGATTATAACAGAAGCATTTCTCGTATGACTAGCTCCTGACCTGGAAATTATCCGCGCTTTGCAATCTCGCGCAGCTGCGCGAGCAGGTGCTGCACGTCGACCAGCGCATTGCGCAGGCCGGCGATGTCCACCGACAATGCCGGCGCTCTTTCCACACCGGCTTCCATCGATGGCTGCGTTGCCGTGGCCGCGCTGTGATGACGGCCTTCGTCGAGGCGATTGCGCGCGCCGTTGATGGTGAAGCCCTGCTCGTAGAGCAGCTCGCGGATGCGGCGGATCAGCAGGACTTCATGATGCTGGTAGTAGCGGCGATTGCCGCGGCGCTTGACCGGCTTGAGCTGCGTGAACTCCTGTTCCCAGTAGCGCAGCACGTGCGGCTTGACGGCGCAAAGCTCGCTCACCTCACCGATGGTGAAGTAGCGCTTGGCCGGGATCGGCGGCAACGCGATGCGGTCGCTGGGTTTGTCCGACATGCAGTGTGTAGACGAGCGTCAGGCCATGCCGGCCAGGAGGTTGGCGCGCGTCACGCGCGCGCCCAGAAGAATACCGATGCCGGCCTCGGGAAGCAATCCGCCGTTCGGGTGACGGGTCAGCCGGCGATGCCGGCGCGTTCTTCGACCAGGCCCTTGAGCTTCTGGCTGGCGTGGAACGTCACCACGCGGCGCGCGGTGATGGGGATGACTTCGCCGGTCTTGGGATTGCGGCCGGGCCGCTGCGGCTTGTCGCGCAACTGGAAGTTGCCGAAGCCGGAAAGCTTGACGCTGTCGCCCTGCTCCAGCGCTTCGCGAATGACATCGAAGAAGGCCTCGACCATGTCCTTCGATTCACGCTTGTTCAGGCCCACCTGATCGAACAGCATCTCGGCAAGCTCGGCCTTGGTCAGCGTGGGAACTTCGGTCGCGCGGGCGTCCGGCATTGCATCGTCAAGGGAGGATGCCTGCCGGTCGCTCATCTCACCCAGTGCTGCAGCGGTCATGGAATTCGCGTCTCGATCATTCATGTCGATCGCTCGAGTGTCTGTCTGGCGATCCGCCCGGGGCAAGCCCGGGCGCCCTTTTTTATCGTGCTCCGTCGGTCGGTGGCGACGGATCAGCCGCGGAGCCGCGCCTGGAAGGCTTCGGCCAGCGCGTCGACCATGCAGCGCACCGCGCTGTCGACGGTTTCGTCCTGTAGGGTCGACCCAGTATCTTGCAAGGTCACCCGGAACGCAAGGCTTTTCTCGTCCGCGCCGATGGCCGTGGAAGCGCCCTTGGGACGGAACTCGTCGAACAGCACCAGGCCCTGGCAGAAGCGGCCGTAACCCTGTTTTTCCAGGGCCGCGCGCATGCTGTCGAGCAGGTCCTGCACGCGTACCGATTGCTTCACGACTACGGCCAGGTCACGCACGGCGGCGGGGAACTTGGAGATCTCGGTGTACGCCGGCAGGCCGGTGCCGCGCAGCGCGTCGAGCTGCAGTTCGAACAGCACCGGCGCATGCGCCAGCTCATATTCCTGCAGCCAGCGTGGATGCAGTTCGCCGACCACGCCCACCGGCTTGCCGTCGAGCAGCACGCGCGCGGCGCGGCCCGGATGCAGCGCCGGGTGCGAGACCGGCTCGAAGCGCGGCACGCGCGGATGGAACAGCGCCTCGACATCGCCCTTGATATCGAAGAAATCGACATTGCGCGTGGCAACGCCCCACTGCTCTTCGAACGCCGGGCCGTAGGCGATGCCCGCGGCCATCATCGGCTGGTCATAGCCGGCCACGGTGAGCCCGCCGTCGCTGACCTCGGTGTCGCGATGGAACACGCGGCCCACCTCGAACAGGCGCACGCGCGCGGCCTTGCGGTTGAGGTTGTAGCGCACCTTGTCGACCAACCCGCCGATCAGCGTCGAGCGCATCACCGCCAGCTGACTGGCGATCGGGTTGAGCAGGCGGATCGGCTTGTCGTTGGCGGCGAAGTCGCGCTCCCACTTCTCTTCGACGAAGGCGAAGTTGATCACTTCCTGGTAGTCGCGCGCGGCCACGGCATGGCGCACCACGTGGGTCGAGCGGCTGGCTTCGTTGGTCGGGCGCATTTCGCTTTCGGCGACCGGCGGGCGCGCCGGGATGCGCTCGAAACCGTAGATGCGCGCGACCTCCTCGATCAGGTCTTCCTCGATCTCGATGTCGAAGCGGTAGCTCGGCGGCGTGACTTCGAACACTTCGCCCTCGGCGCCCTGTGCACGCGTGAACGGCAGCTGCAGGCGCTGGAACACGTCGGCGATGGCCGCCGGCGACAGCTCGATGCCGAGCACGCGCTCGGCGCGCGCCACGCGCAGGCTGACCGGCTTGCGCACCGGCAGGTTGACCACGTGGTCGTCGACCGGGCCGGCCTGGCCGCCGCAGATGTCGAGGATCAGCGCGGTGATGCGCTCGATATGCTCGACCGTGGTGGCATAGTCCACGCCGCGCTCGAAACGGTGTCCGGCGTCGGTCGAGAAGTTGTAGCGGCGGCTGCGGCCCTGGATCGCGGCCGGCCACCAGAACGCGGCTTCAAGATAGATGTCGGTGGTGTCCAGCGTGACCGCGGTGCTGTCGCCGCCCATGATGCCGGCCAGGCTCTCGATTTCCTTGTCGTCGGCAATCACGCCGACCTGCTCGTCGACCTCGATGGTATTGCCGTTCAGCAGCTTGAGCTGCTCGCCCTTGCGGCCCCAGCGCACGTCCAGGCCGCCATGGATCTTGTGCAGGTCGAACACGTGCGACGGACGGCCCAGCTCCAGCATCACGTAGTTGGAGATATCGACCAGCGCCGACACGCTGCGCTGGCCCGAGCGCTCCAGACGCTGCACCATCCACAGCGGCGTGGCGGCACGCGCGTTGACGCCGCGAATAATGCGGCCGGAGAAGCGGCCGCACAGGTCGGGCGCCGATACCTTGACCGGCAGCTTGTCCTGGATCGTCACCGGCACCGGCTTCATGTCGGGCAGGCTCAGCGCGGCACCGGTCAGCGCGGACACTTCGCGCGCGACGCCGTGGATCGACAGGCAGTCGGCCTTGTTCGGCGTCAGCTTGATGACGAAAACCTGGTCGTCGAGGTCCAGGTACTGGCGGATGCTCTGGCCGACCGTCGCGTCTTCCGGCAGCACCATCAGGCCGCCGTGGTCTTCCGACAGCTTCAGTTCGCGCGCCGAGCACAGCATGCCGTAGCTGTCGACGCCGCGCAGCTTGCCGACCTTGATCTCGAACGGCTTGCCGCCGTCCTCTGCCGGCGGCAGCACCGCGCCGACCAGCGCGCACGGCACCTTGATGCCGGGCTTGACGTTGGGTGCACCGCAGACGATCTGCAGGGTCTCGCCGGTGCCGGCATCGACCTGGCACACATTGAGGCGGTCGGCGTTGGGATGGCGCTCGGTCGACAGCACGTGCGCGACCACCACCTTGTCGAACGGCGGCGCGACCGGGCCCACCTCTTCCACTTCCAGGCCGGCCATGGTCAGGCTGTGCGACAGCGCGTCGGTGGAGATCTTTTCAGGGTTGGCGAAGGTGCGAAGCCAGGATTCCGAGAATTGCATGGCGCTTCTGATCCGGTAAGTATTCTGTGTAGTCGGTGACGAATTTGACGTTGCGCCGTTCAGGCGAACTGGCGCAGGAAGCGCACGTCGCCCTCGAAGAACAGGCGCAGGTCGTTGATGCCATAGCGCAGCATGGTCAGGCGCTCGAGGCCGGAGCCGAACGCGAAACCGATATAGCGCTCGGGATCGAGGCCCATGTTGCGCAGCACGTTCGGATGCACCTGGCCCGAACCGGAGATTTCCAGCCATTTCCCATTGCCGAAAGCCATGTCGATCTCCGCCGACGGCTCGGTGAACGGAAAGTACGACGGGCGAAAGCGCACCTGGATGTCGTCGCGCTCGAAGAACTTGCGCAGGAAGTCGGTGTACACGCCCTTCAGATCGGCAAAGCTGACGTCCTCGCCAATCCACAGGCCTTCGACCTGGTTGAACATCGGCGAGTGCGTGGCGTCGCTGTCGACGCGATAGGTACGGCCCGGGCAGATCACCTTGAGCGGCGGCATCGCCTTGCCGGCGTACTTCTCCACGTGCATCCTGGCGTAGCGCACCTGCATCGGGCTGGTGTGCGTGCGCAGCAGCAGCAGCTTGTCTTCGCTGTCGCGGCCATCCACGTAGAAGGTGTCCTGCATCGAACGCGCCGGGTGGTTGTCCGGGTTGTTCAACGCGGTGAAGTTCATCCAGTCGGTTTCGATCTCGGGGCCGTCGGCCACGTCGAAGCCGATGGAGCCGAAGATCTGCTCGACGCGCTCCCAGGTGCGCATCACCGGATGCAGGCTGCCGCGCGCCACCGCGCGGCCCGGCAACGTGACGTCGATGGCCTCGGCGGCCAGGCGCGCGTTCATCAGCGCGTCGGCCAGCGCCTGGCGGCGCGCCTGCAGCGCGGCTTCCACCTGCTGCTTGACCTGGTTGATGCGCGCGCCCTCGCTCTTGCGGGTCTCCGGGTCGAGCTTGCCGAGGCCCTTGAGCAATTCGGTCAGCGCGCCGGTCTTGCCGAGGAAGCGGGCCTTCTCGTTTTCCAGCGTGGCGTTGTCATGGGCGGCGGCGAAAGCGGCCTGGGCGTCGGCGACGATTTGGTCCAGATCCTGAGACATGGCGGCGGTCGTGGAGTGTTCTGGCGTCGGCGGAACCCT
>JABFVP010000562.1 GCA_013362725.1 Cupriavidus sp. | reverse complement strand
GATAGCCGCGCACGTAGTCGATCTCGGCCACCGCGCCATAGCCTTCGGCGTGCGCCGTGGCCAGCTGGCGGATGCGCTGCTCCAGCGCCGCGCGCACCTCGGGGCTGAACGAACGCACGCTGAGCTCCATGCGGGCGCTGTCCGGAATCACGTTGGGCGCATGGCCGGCGTGCAGCGTGCCGATCGTCACCACCGCGGTTTCGTTCGGGTCGACATAGCGCGACACCACCGACTGCAGCGCCATCACCAGGCTGCCCGCCACCAGGATCGGGTCGACCGACTGGTGCGGGCGCGCGGCGTGACCGCCCTTGCCGCGGATGGTGATGCTGACGGTGTCGCACGCCGCCATGAACGGGCCGGACCGGAACAGGAATGTGCCCTGCTCCACCCCCGGATGGTTATGCAGACCGAAGATGGCATCGCACGGAAAACGCTCGAACAGCCCGTCGGCCAGCATGCGCTCGGCGCCGCCGCCCGCGCCGATTTCCTCGGCCGGCTGGAAGATCAGGTGCACGGTGCCGTTGAAATTGCGCGTGCGCGCCAGCTGCCGGGCCGCGCCGAGCAGGATCGCGGTGTGGCCGTCGTGGCCGCAGGCGTGCATGCGGCCCGCGTTGACGCTGGCGTAGGGCAGCGCGGTGTGCTCGTGGATCGGCAGGGCGTCCATGTCGGCGCGGATGCCCACGCTGTGGCCGCTCTCGCCACAACGCAGCGTACCCACCACGCCGGTGCCACCCACGCCGCGCGTGACCGTGTAGCCCCAGCCTTCCAGCAAGGTAGCGACCAGGCCGGCGGTGCGGACCTCTTCGAAGGCGAGTTCGGGATGCTGGTGGATATTGCGCCGGATCGCTTCGAGTTCGGCGCGGCTGTCGAGGGTATCGGCCAGCGCGCAGTATCGGTGCGTCAGCGGTGACGCGTGGGACTGGAGGGTGGCGCCGAGGTAAGACTCGATTTCGGGGGCGTGTTCGGACATGACGTTTTGCTCTCTGGCGAAACCTGTATAACCAGTATTTCACGCAGAAAACGCGAGCGAAACGTCAGGCCCGAGATTTCCTGTAAAACCATGTAATCCGGGCGCTTTCTGCGCCGGAACTGTTGCCCTAATCGTACGTTTTGTATGGAAACCCAACGCTTTGTATGAAAGCGTATCGACGGGGAACCCTTGCGGCGAGGCGGTCAGCGTTCAGCGCTCGCCGTACGCCACCACCCGCTGCACCTGCTCGCCCAGTCCTTCCACGCCCAGGCGCATGGTGTCGCCGGCCTTGAGGAAGCGCGGCGGCTTGCAGCCCATGCCAACGCCCGGCGGCGTGCCGGTCGCGATCAGGTCGCCTGGCAGCAGCGTCATGAAGCGGCTGACATAGCTGACCAGCGTGGCCACGTCGAACACCATGGTCGCGGTGGTGCCCCGCTGCACACGCTCGCCGTTGACCTCGAGCCACAGCCCAAGCACCTGCGGATCCGCCACTTCGTCGCGTGTCACCAGCCACGGGCCGGCCGGGCAGAAGGTGTCGCAGCCCTTGCCCTTGTCCCAGGTGCCGCCGCGTTCGATCTGGAACTCGCGCTCGGAGACATCGTTGACTACGCAATAGCCCGCCACATGCTCCAGCGCCTGCTCGCGCGAGACATTGCGCGCGGTGGTGCCGATGACCACGCCAAGCTCGACTTCCCAGTCGGTCTTGTGCGAGCCGAACGGCAGCATCACCGCATCGTTTGGGCCATTGAGCGAGCTGTTGGCCTTCAGGAACACGATCGGCTCGGCCGGCAGCGGCATGCCGGCTTCGGCGGCATGGTCGGCATAGTTCAGGCCAATCGCGACGATCTTGCCGATACCGGTCCAGGGCACGCCAAAACGCGCGCCTTCGATGACAGGCAGGGTGTGCGGGTCGACCTGCGCCAGCGCCTGCAGCGCGGCCGGCGCCAGCTGCGCCGCATCGACATCGTGGATCACCGCGGACAAGTCGCGCACGCGGCCTGCCTCATCGATCATGCCGGGGCGCTCGGCGCCGGGATTGCCTACTCGAACCAGTTTCATCGTTGTCGTTGGGGTGGTGTGTTTTTGGAAGGGATTCAGGCCGACTGCTTGAGCGCGCCGTTGCGCCCGTTGCCTTCGGCCAGCGTTTGCGCCACCACGGTCAGCACTTCCCGGGCGGTGTTCTCGGAATGGCTGCGCAGCACCTGCGCCAGCCGAGGCCGGCCGGGCTCGCGCAGCGCGGCCATGATGGCCTCGTGCTCTTCGTGCGACTCCTGCCAGCGCAGGGTATCGGCGTTGGCGGCGCCGCGCGCGCGATGGACCTTGCTCATCAGCGTGGCATAGACGCTGGCCAGCACCGGATTGGCTGCGCCGTCGATGATGAGCTGGTGGATTTCCTGGTTGATGCGGAAATAGTCGGTGCGCCGGCCGGCGGCGTGGGCGTCGATCATGGCCTGGTGGCGCCGCTCCAGCTTGGCCATCGCCGCCACGCCCAGCCGCTGCGCCGCGAGTTCGCCCGCCAGCGCCTCCAGCCCGTGCAGGGTTTCGAACGTGGCGCGCAGCTCTTCCAGGTCCAGCGGCGCCACCCGGTAGCCGATGTACTGCCGGTGCAGCACCAGTCCCTCGGACACCAGTACCTTCAGCGCCTCGCGCAGCGGCGTCTTGGACACATCGAAGGTCTCGCAGAAGGCCCGTTCGTCGATCCGCGCGCCGGGCGGCAGTTCGCCCTCTTCGATCATGGTGCGCAGCCGCGCGGCGATTTCGGCCGACATGCCAAGCGTGCGCAGGCGCGCGGAGGGGGAAAGCGTTTGTGTCACAGACGTCACCAAAATGGGGAAATGCACCACAGCAAGGCTACCACACCCCCAGATTGTGCATTCGCAACATCGAAAAATCAATGACTTACACGCGTTGTAATTACAGATTACGTATCCTATACTGCGGCCTGTTGCGCGACACCCAATCAGAACTGCCTCAACCGAAGGACGAAAACAGGAGACGCCGTCATGCAGACGACAACGCGGGCAACAGCGATGACCGAGGCCAAGACCTCGGTGCGCTGGAAGATTTTTTTGATGATGCTGTTTCTCATCGCGATCAACTACATCGATCGCGCCTCGCTGTCGGTGGCGATGCCGCTGATCGCCAAGGAGTTCGACATGAGCCCTGCCATGCAGGGCCTGATCCTCAGCTCCTTCTTCTGGACCTACGCGCTGATGCAGGTGCCGGGCGGCATGCTGGCCGACAAGTACAAGCCGCGCATCGTGATCGCCTGCGCCACCGTGTTCTGGGGCATTGCCCAGGCCGTGGCGGCGTTCACCACCAGCGCCACCTCGTTGCTGCTCACGCGGCTGGGCCTGGGCGCTGCCGAGGCGCCGATCCACCCGGCCGGCGGCAAGCTCAACGCGATCTGGATGACGCAGAACGAGCGCGGCCGCGGCGCCACGCTGCTGGACGGGGGCGCCCCGCTGGGCGCGGCCCTGGGCGCGATCATCATCACCTGGCTGATCGCCTCGCTGGGCTCGTGGCGCCTCGCCTTTATCGTCGCCGGCGTGGGCACGGTGCTGGCCGGCGTGCTGGCCTGGTACTACGTGCGCAACTCCCCGCGCGAGCACCGCGGCGTCAATGAACTCGAAGCGCGCTACATCGAGGAAGCCCAGGCCAATGAACACCGCGCCGAGCCGGCCAACCTGTCGGGCCGCTCGCTGGACTTCTTCAAGTACCGCTCGGTGTGGTGCATGGCGATCGGCTGGATGTGCTTCAACACCGTGTTCTACGGCCTGCTGACCTGGATGCCCAACTACCTGAACAAGGTGCACGGCTTCGACATCAAGCAGATGGGCGGCGCCAGCTTCATCATCTTCTTCAGCGGCTTCGTC
>JABFVP010000369.1 GCA_013362725.1 Cupriavidus sp. | reverse complement strand
AGAAGATCCAGGCATTCTTCGTCAACTACGGCAAGGGCACCGACGCGGCGCACGAGAAGCAGGTGCTGGCAAGCCTGACCTACCAGGGCTTCCGCGCCTCGAACGACGCGCAGCTGGTGCCGATCCGTCAGATCGAGCTGGCGCGCGAAAAGGCCAGGATCGAATCCGACACCACGCTGGCCGCCGCCGACAGGGAAAAGCGCCTGTCCGACGTGACCCGCCGCCTGGCTGAGCTGGACAAGGCCGCCGGCGGCGCCGTCAGCACCCAGTAGACGGTTCGCCGCCACCACACTGTTCGACCTGTCTCACCGGGGCCGGCGGCCGTCGCCGCCGGCCTCGCACCGCTTTCCAATCCCCGCTGTATCCGGACCGCTCCATGACCGTCTCCGCCACGCCCGGCCTGCCTCCCACGCCCCGAAGCCAGGTGCGCCCGCCGCGCACACCCCTTGCCGTGCCGCTGACCTGGGCGGTGCTGCTGGCCATGCTGGCGCTGTCGTGGCAAGGCGCCGACATGCGCCCGCTCGACCTGCTGCGCGATTCCGACAACATGGCCAGGTTCGCGGCCGATTTCTTCCCGCCCGATTTCCGCGACTGGCGCCATTACCTTGACGAGATGCTGGTCACCGTGCAGATCGCGCTGTGGGGCACGGCGCTGTCGGTGGTGATGGCGGTGCCGCTGGGCTTGCTGTGTTCGGCCAATATCGTGCCGGCGTGGGTCTACCAGCCCGCGCGCCGCATCATGGACGCGTGCCGCGCCATCAATGAAATGGTGTTCGCCATGCTGTTTATCGTCGCTGTCGGGCTGGGCCCGTTCGCCGGCGTGCTGGCGATCTGGATCCACACCACCGGCGTGCTGGCCAAGCTGTTTGCCGAAGCGGTCGAAGCCATCGACCCGCGCCCGGTCGAAGGCGTGCGCGCCACCGGCGCCGGCCCGGTCGGGGAAATCGTCTACGGCGTGCTTCCGCAGGTGCTGCCGCTGTGGCTGTCGTTCGCGCTGTACCGCTTCGAGTCCAACGTGCGCTCGGCATCGGTGGTGGGCATCGTCGGCGCCGGCGGCATCGGCACCGTGCTGTGGGAGATCATCCGCAGCTTCCAGTACGGGCAGACCTGCGCGGTGATGATCATCATCATCGTGTTCGTCTCGGCCATCGACATCCTGTCGGCCCAGATCCGCAAGGTGCTGGTCTGAACGCCATGCCGACCACCGAAGCCTCGCTGGCGCTGCGCGAAGTGCGCGGCTCCGACGCGGAGCTGCTGCACCTGTCCGCGCTGCTGGCCGCGATGGACGGCGAGGCGCCGCTGCCGCTGGCCACCATGCGCGAGCGCTATGCCACCATGCGACGCTATCCGGACTACCGCTGCTACATGATGGTGGGCGCGGATGAGGTGCCGCTCGGCACCTTCAGCCTGCTGGTGTTCCCGGTGATGGTCCACGACGGGCGCCCCGAGGCGATTGTCGAAGCGGTGGTGGTGGCGCCGGCCGCGCGCGGCATGGGCATCGGCAAGGCCATGATGCGCGAGGCAATGCGCCTGGCGCGCGAGGCCGGCGCGTCCAAACTGGCGTTGTCATCCAATGCGCGACGGCTGCGCGCGCACCAGTTCTATCGCCAGCTCGGCTTTACCGAGCATGGCATCAGCTTCAGCATCGGGCTCTGAACTCAGGCCCGCCGTGCCGCTGGAGGTGCAGCGCCCACCAGTTGGGCCAGGGCCGCCACTGCCGTGTCCAGCACGCCGCTGTTGTCGATCTCGACCAGCCGGCATCCTGGCGGCACGGCGAACGCCTGCCGTGCGCGGGCCAGCCGTTTTGCGATCGCGTCTTCCGCCTCGCGTCCGCGCTGGCGCAAGCGCGCGGCCAGCACCTCAGGCCGCACCCGCACGTGTACCGCGCATAGCTTGGGATAGCGTGCCACCGCTTGCGGCAGGTACTCGCGCGAGCCGTTGACGATCACCGTCAGGCCGCGCGCCAGCCACTGCTCGATCTCGATGCCGATGCCGTAATGCAGGCCGTGGCTGTGCCAGTGCAGCGCCAGGCAGCCCAGCGCGCGGCGGCGGTGGAATTCCTCGGGCGTCAGCGCCACCGAGGCTTCGCTGGCGTCGGCGGCGCGGGTGATGTAGCGATGCGCGATGACGATGCGGTGATCAGCACCCAGGCGCTCGCGCAGCGCGCGCAGCAGCGAGTCCTTGCCGCTGCCGGACGGCCCCATCAGGTAGAACAGGCCGTGTCCGTCGGCCACGGTCGCCGCGCTCATGCGCCCAGGTACGCCGCGCCGGCGCCGTCCGTGATGCTGCCGTCGAAGCCGTAATGGCGGGCGACGACAAAGTCCTCGCCCCGGGCCGGCTGCACGAACACGCTGATGCGGTCCACATGCAACGGCGCCTGCAGCAGCTTGCCGCTGACCGTTTCGAGCTGCGCGATCGCGGCGCGCTGGCTGGCGCCATCGAGCATGCCGGTCAGGGTGATATGGAACACGAAGGTGCCGAACACATACGGGTAGCCCCATGCGTCCAGCATGCGGCGCTCTTCTGCGCTCAAGCTGTCCGGCGCGCGCCTGGCCAGCTCCTGCGCTGAAGGCGGCGCGCGCAAAGAGTCGAAGGCGAGCACGCAGGCATCGGCCAGCGCCTGCATCGGCGGCGAGCCGCCATCGGCGAGCGTCCATGCGACAAAACCCCGCAACGCGCGCAGCGCCAGCGGCGCGTCGAACGGCGTTTGCCGGCGCGCAAGATCCCGCGCGGCGGCATCGACCATCGCCCCGTTGGCGCCGTCGGCAAGCCGGAACGGCGGCTTCAGGGTGGCATGCAGGCCGTAGCGGGCCGGCGCCCCGGTCCACTCAGGCGGCGCGGCGGGGAGGTCGGCGGGCGCAGGCAGCATGGCGCCGGTATCGGCGTCGCGGCCCAGCCAATGGTTGCCGAAGGCGGCAAGCGGGCCGGATGGCGACAGGTAGATGGCGTAGCGGTACGCGGCTTGAGTCATGCGGCAAGGTTACCAGCGGCGTCATGCACGTGCACGCGCGCGCAGGCGCAGATTGCCCTGGTTTGGTGGGGTTGACCGCAGACGGTAGCGCAGGCAGATGACAGCCGGATGTCTAGACCAATCCCGAGCGGCCGTCTCAGTCACGGTCGGACACCGTCAGCTGCACCCAGTCGCCGGCGAAGCGCACCACGCTGTACTGCACCGGATTGCCGTCGATATCGACGTTCAGCGCCTCGACCTGCAGCACCGGGCGCGTCTTGGGCTGGTTCAGCATCCGCGCCACCGGCGCGCTCGGCATCGCCGCGGTAATGCGCGACCACTTGCGGGTGTAGTCGGCAATGCCGTAATGCGCCAGCGCGCGCGATACGGATTGCCTGGCGCGCAGCACCTCGTCGATGCCGGGAAAGCGCTTGAGGTCGAAGTAATGCTCGGCCACGTCGATGGTGCGGTCCTCGGCCTTGCCGATCATCTGCGCATGGAGCAGCGCGGCGGTGCGCGTCAGCCCCAGCTGCTTTGCGACGTCCGGCGCGCGCACCACCTGGCTGGCGACGACTTCGGTATGGCCGCGCACGCCCTGCGCCGCCAGGTTTTGCGAGAAGCGCGTGCGGCGCCCGATGGCGTAGTCGATCGCGTGCTCCTGCACGAAGGTGCCGCGGCCCTGCTCGATGCGCACCAGCCCGCTCAGTTCCAGTTCGCCCATGGCGCGGCGGATGGTATGGCGGTTCACGGCGAAGCGGTTGGCAAGCTCCGGCTCCGGCGGCAACTGCTCGCCCGGCAGGTACAGCTTGTTGCGGATATCGCCCGCCAGCGCCTCGCCAATCTGGCGCCACACCGCGACGCCCGAACCCCGTTCCACTTCCCGATCAGACATCTTGCGCTGTCCTCTTGTCATCAAGCATTAACCCATGCCGTGCGATTGTGCCCGAGCCAGGCCGCGCTGGCCGCGTGCCCGAGCAATCCCCTTGCCCCGTCATCAAAGCTTCATTTCGCTGTGGTCTAGTGGCTCCGTGTTCCGGCAACGACATCTAAACGTATAGACGTATAGGGGTGATGATGCAAAGCGAAACCGCGCGGCCCGATGCGCCCGCAGCTCATGCCGCCCGCGCCGCCTGGCTGCGGATCCTGGCGACCGCGCCGACCGAAGCGCTCGACAGCGCTTACCAACGGCTGGGGCAAGCGCAGACCCTGCCCGCTTACCGGCTGCTGCGCAAGCCCGAGGCCGGCATGGCCATGGTGCGGGGACGCGCCGGCGGCACCGGCGCCCAGTTCAATCTTGGCGAACTCACGGTGACGCGCTGCGCGGTCGTGCTCGAGGATGGCGGCGCCGATGTCGACGGGGCCGCTGCCGCTGGCATCGCCTATGTCCAGGGCCGCAGCGAGCGCCATGCCGAGCAGGCCGCGGTGCTGGACGCGCTGCTGCAGCGTCCGGCCTGGCACCAGCGCGTGCAGGACCTGGTGCTTGCCCCGCTGGCCGACGCACACGCAAGCCGTGCCGCGCACGCCGCGGCCACGGCCGCGCAAACGCGCGTCGAGTTCTTCACCATGGTTCGCGGAGAAGACTAAGATGCACACCGATCAACCGATGCTGTCCACGCCGACCGCCGCGCTGGTGCCCGGCTTCGACGATCCGGTCGACGACGCCCAGCAGGTGTTCCGCGCCGCGCTGCAGGCGTTCGCCCATCCGGGCCAGCTGCAGTCGCTGCCGGCGCACAGCGGCTCGCCCGAAGGCCTGTCGCCGGCGCTGGCCGCGCTGCTGCTGACGCTGGCCGATGCCGATACGCCGGTCTGGCTGCCCGCCGCCGTGCCGGCCGCGGCGCGCGCCTTCCTGCGCTTTCACTGCGGCTGCGGACTGACGCATGCTCCCGGCGCCGCGGCCTTCGTCTGCGTGCCGGCCGGCCATGCCATGCCGGCGCTCGCGGACTGCGCGCAGGGCGACCCGGCCTTCCCGGACCGCTCGGCCACGCTGCTGGTGGAAGTTGCCTCGCTCACCGACGGCGAGACCCTGACGCTGCGCGGCCCCGGCATCGAGCACACGCAAGCGCTGCGTGTTGCCGGCCTGCCCGCGGGCTTTCGCGCGGCCTGGCGTGCCAACAACGCCGGCTTCCCGCTCGGCGTGGACCTGCTGCTGTGCAGCGGCGACCGGTTCTGCGCGCTGACGCGCACCACCATCGTGGAGGACTGACATGTACGTAGCCGTCAAGGGAGGCGAACGCGCCATCCTCAATTCCTACCGGATGCTCGACGCCTATCGCCGCGGCGATACCGCGGTGCCGGAACTGACGCTGGCACAGATCCGCGAGCAGATGCCGCTGGCGGTGTCGCGCGTGATGGCCGAGGGCTCGCTGTACGACCCGCACCTGGCGGCGCTGGCGCTCAAGCAGGCCGCCGGCGACCAGATCGAGGCGGTCTTCCTGCTGCGCGCGTACCGCACCACGCTGGCGCGATTCGGCTATACGCAGCCGCTCGATACCGGCGCGATGCGGCTGCAGCGCCGGATCTCGTCGACCTTCAAGGACGTGCCGGGCGGCCAGGTGCTGGGGCCCACCTACGACTACACCCAGCGGCTGCTGGATTTCTCGCTCGAAACCGGCCGCGCGCCGCAGCCTTTGGCCGATGATCAGGAGCCGCTTGCCGCCGCGATGCCGCGCGTGACCAGCCTGCTGGAAGCCGACGAGCTGGTCGAGACCGACGAGATTCCCCCGGGCGATCCCGCGCCGCCCGACCTGACGCGCGAGCCGCTGACCTTCCCCGCCGGCCGCGCCGCGCGCCTGCAGAACCTGGCGCGTGCGGACGAGGGCTTCCTGCTGTCGATGGGTTATTCGACCCAGCGCGGCTACGGCAACTCGCACCCGTTCGCGGCCGAGATCCGCTACGGCACGGCCGAGGTTGAACTGTTCGTCGAAGAGCTCGGCTTTGCCGTCACCATCGGCGAGATCGAGCTGACCGAATGCCAGATGGTGAGCCAGTTCGCCGGCAATGCCGACGAGGCGCCGCGCTTTACCCGCGGCTACGGGCTGGTGTTCGGCTACAACGAGCGCAAGGCGATGTCGATGGCACTGGCCGACCGTGCCATGCGCGCCGAAGCGCTGGGCGAGGCCGCCGACGCGCCGGCCAACGATATCGAATTCATGCTGTACCACAGCGACAACGTCGAGGCCTCTGGCTTCGTGCAGCACCTGAAGCTGCCGCACTACGTCGATTTCCAGGCCAACCTGGAACTGCTGCGCCGGTTGCGAGCGGAGGGTGCGGCCGCCACGGACAGCACCGGGAAGACACCGCCGCAGCGCCAAGCACCGCGGCAATCGCAGCCGCAAGAGGAGACGCTGGCATGAGCGCCGCCGACACTACCATGGCTTCGGGCATCGCCCGCGACGAGCACTACAACTTCGGCTATCTCGACGAATCGACCAAGCGCATGCTGCGCCGCGCCCTGCTCAAGGCGGTGGCGATCCCGGGCTACCAGGTTCCGTTCGGCAGCCGCGAGATGCCGCTGCCATACGGCTGGGGCACCGGCGGCATCCAGGTCACGGCCGCGATCATCGGCAAGGACGACGTGCTCAAGGTGATCGACCAGGGCTCGGACGACACCACCAACGCCATCAATATCCGCCGCTTCTTCGCCCGCGTCACCGGCGTGCCGACCACCGAGCGCACCACCGCGGCCAGCATCATCCAGACCCGCCACCGGATTCCGGAAACGCCGCTGCGCGCGGGCCAGACCGTGGTGTTCCAGGTGCCGATCCCGGAGCCGCTGCGCTGGCTCGAGCCGAGCGAAGGCGAGACCCGCACCATGCATGCGCTGGCGGAATACGGCGCGATGCACGTCAAGCTGTACGAGGACATCGCCCGCCACGGCCACATCGCCACCACCTACGACTACCCCGTGATCGTCAACCAGCGCTACATGATGCGGCCTTCGCCGATCCCCAAGTTCGACAACCCCAAGCTGGACCGCAGCCCGGCGCTGATGCTGTTCGGCGCGGGCCGCGAAAAGCGCGTCTATGCGGTGCCGCCCTACACCGCGGTCAAGAGCCTGGACTTTGCCGACCACCCCTTCACCGTGGAGTCGTGGTCCAACTGCTGCGCGCAGTGCGGCGCCACCGACAGCTACCTGGACGAGATCATCACCGACGACGCCGGCACGCGCCGCTTCGTGTGCTCGGATACCGAGTACTGCGCCGGGCGCCAGGCCGCACAAGCCGTCGAGAGCGCTGCCGGAGGTGCGCAATGAGCGCCGCCCCGCTGCTGTCGGTGCGCAACCTGACGCGCACCTGGGACGGCCTGCACGGCTGCCATGACGTCAGCTTCGACCTGTATCCGGGCGAAGTGCTGTGCGTGGTGGGCGAGTCGGGCTCCGGCAAGAGCACGCTGCTGCAGGCGCTGTCGATGCAGGCGCCGGCGCAGCGCGGCACGGTCAGCTACGCCATGCGCGAGTCCGGCCTGACCGACCTGGCCACTTTGTCCAGCGCGCGCTTGCGGCTGCTGGCGCGCACCGACTGGGGCTTCGTGCGGCAGCACGCGCGCGACGGCCTGCGCATGCAGGTCAGCGCCGGTGCCAATATCGCCGAGCGGCTGATGGCCGTGGGCGAGCGCCACTACGGCAACCTGCGCCAAGTCGCCGGCAACTGGCTGGAAAAGATGGAGATCGACCTGGCGCGACTGGACGATGTGCCCGCCACCTTTTCCGGTGGCATGCAGCAGCGGCTGCAGATCGCGCGCAATCTGGTCACGCATCCGCGCCTGGTGTTCATGGACGAGCCCACCGCGTCGCTCGATGTGTCGGTGCAGGCGCGCCTGCTGGACCTGCTGCGCCGCCTGGTGTCGGACCTGGACCTGGCCGCGGTGCTGGTCACGCACGACCTGGCCGTGGCCAGGCTGCTGGCGCACCGCACCCTGGTGATGCAGGGCGGGCGCGTGGTCGAGCAGGGCCTGACCGACCAGATCCTCGACGATCCCCAGCATCCGTACACGCAATTGCTGGTTTCTTCCATCCTGCAGGGGTAGGCACGATGCACGCAGAACAACCACAGAAGCTGGTCGAGGTGCGCGGCCTTGGCAAGATGTTTACGTTGCACAACCAGGGCGGCATCCGCCTGCCGGTGTTGCGCGCGATCGATTTCGATGCCGCGCGCGGCGAATGCCTGGTCCTGTCGGGGCCGTCCGGCACTGGCAAGAGCACGCTGCTGCGCTGCCTGTACGGCAACTACCTTGCCACCGAGGGCAGCATCCGGCTGCGCGATCCCAGTGCCGACGGCGCACCGTGGATCGAGCTGGGCCAGGCCAGCGAGCAGCGCGTGCTGCAGCTGCGCCGCGACGTGATCGGCTATGTCAGCCAGTTCCTGCGCGCGATCCCGCGCGTAGGCGCGCTCGACGTGGTGGCCGATCCGCTGCGGCAGCGCGGCGCCGGCGACGACGAGGCGCGCGCCCGCGCGGCCGAACTGCTGGCGCGGCTGAACTTGCCGCGCCGGCTGTGGGACCTGCCGCCCGCGACCTTTTCCGGTGGCGAGCAGCAGCGCGTCAATATCGCGCGCGGCCTGATCGGCGGCCATCCGATCCTGCTGCTGGACGAGCCCACCGCCTCGCTGGACGCCGACAACCGCGCCGTGGTGGTCGCGCTGATCCGCGCAGCGCTGGCCGAAGGCCGCGCGCTGATCGGCATCTTCCACGACGAAGCCGTGCGCGATGCCGTCGCGACGCGCCTGCTGCCGCTCCACCCCGCCACCGCTACCGCCCTCGCCTGAACCGAACCGCCCCGAACGGAGCCAGACATGCCCGCGACCTACCTGACCCACGCCACCCTGGTGCTGCCGGACCGCGTGCTGCACGACAGCGCACTGCTGCTCGAGGATGGCCGCATCGCGGCGATCGAGCCGGCACCCGCAGCCGTGCCAGCGCATGCCACTGTGGTCGAACTGCATGGCCACACCGTGATGCCGGGCTTGGTGGACGTGCATTGCGACGCCATCGAGAAAGAGGTGGAGCCACGCGCCAGCGTGCTGTTCCCGCTGGACTTCGCCGTGGCGCAGGTCGACCGCCGCAACGCCGCGGCCGGCATCACCACGCCCTATCACGCGCTGTCGTTCGCCGGCAACCAGTTCGGCGTGCGCAACGTCGACACCGCGGCCACGGTGGTGCGCACGATCGCCGCCTACCGGCCGCACAGCCTGGTCGACAACCGCATCCACTGCCGCTACGAGGTCACCGACGCCGGCGCCGTGCCGGTGCTGCAAGCGCTGATGGCCGAAGGCGTGGTCGACCTGCTTTCGGTGATGGACCACTCGCCCGGCCAGGGGCAGTTCAAGACCCTGGACGCCTACCTGGCCTACATGATGGGCAACCACGGCATGAGCCGCGACGCCGCCGCCGAAGCCGCGCGCCAGAAGGCCGCAGCGCTGGACGGCGCGCACGAGCGCGTCGACCGGCTGGTGGCGGCGGCGCACGCGCTTGGCATTCCCACCGCCAGCCACGACGACGATTCGCCCGAGCGCATCGCCGCCATGCATGCGCTGGGCGTGCGCATGAGCGAGTTCCCGATCAACCTGGAGACCGCGCAGGCGGCCTGCGCCTGTGCGCTGCCGACCATCCTGGGCGCGCCCAACGTGTTGCGCGGCAAGAGTCAGAGCGGATCGATGCGTGCCATCGACGCGATCCGGGCCGGCGCCGGCACCATCCTGTGCTCGGACTACCAGCCCTCCACGCTGATTGCCTCAGCGTACGCCGCCGGACGCCAGGCCGGGCTGCCGCTGGACCAGGCGCTGGCGCTGGTCACCGCCCACCCCGCCGATGCCTGCCAGCTGGCCGACCGCGGCCGCCTGGCCCCGGGCCTGCGCGCCGACGTGATCGCGATTTCAGAGGTGGCGGGCCAGCCGATGGTCACGCACACGTGGTCGGGCGGGCGGCTGGTGTTTGCGGCGGGTTATCCGTCGCTGAGGCCGGCTGGCGATGCGGCCATGCCGCGCCGGCCGGGTGCCGCACGAGAACACGCGACCGCCTGACCGCTCAGCCCTCCGGTTTGAACCCCAGCGCCGCGCTGACCGTGCGCGCCTCGCGCCGCACGGCGCTGCCGATGGGCCCGTCTATGGCGGGGTCGAAGCCGCCGGTGGCCCCGAGCGCGGTCAGCACCGCGCACACGCGCCCGGTGTAGTCGCGCACCGGCGCGGCCACCGCGCTGATGCCGGTCAGGTTGGTGTCGCGCACCCAGGCGCAGTCATCGGCCTGCACCGCGCGGCGCAACGCGCCGATGGGGTCGCTGGCATCGAGCTGCGCCAGCCGCGCCGGGCTGGCGGCCGCCAGCTCTTCCCTGGCCTGCGCCAGGACCCCCTTTTCATCGAGCAGGCCCAGGAACACGCGCCCGGTGGCGGACCACAGCAGCGGCATCACCGAGCCCGCGCGCACGTTCACCGTCACCGGCAGGCCGGGTTCCTCGAAACGCATGATGGTCGGGCCCTTGTTGCCCATCACCGCGACGAAACAGGTCACCTCCAGGGTCTCGCGCAGGCGCACCAGCGACGCCTCGGCGAGCCGGATCGGGTCGGCCTGGCGCATTGCGGCCATGCCGATCTGCAATGCCTCGAAGCCAAGGTGGTACTGCTGCGTGCCCGGCTCCTGCCCCACCAGGTTCTCTTCCACCAGGCTGACCAGATAGCGATGGACCTTGGCCGGGCTTTCGTCGATCTGCGCGGCCAGTGCCGTCAGGCTGGCGCGTCCGCCCAGGCGCGCCAGGCCCTTCAATACGGCCATGCCGGTGACGGCCGACTGCACGCGCTGGCGTCGTTCCCGGGTGCGGGGCGTGGCGGCTTCCGTGGCGGTTTCAGGTGCGGATGCAGGAGCTTTGGATCGGGGCATGGTGGACGGAGCTACGCGACGTATGCGGGGTGTTCACGGCGACAACGGACGATGCCACACCGTGCGGTTCAAGGTTAACCCGCATTCAATCGTTACGCAATGCGTATATGATTTACGCAAAATGAACACCGGGCCAGGACCCGGTCTATCCTTCAGGAGACAAAAAACATGCCCCGCCCCCGCCTTGCCCTTGTCGCGCGCCTTGCCATCGGCGCGCTGGCCCTGCCGATGCTGGCCGCGAGCATTTCCCACGCCGCCGAACCCTATCCAGCCAAGCCGATCCGCTGGATCGTCCCTTACGCCGCCGGCGGCGGGTCCGACTTCCTGGCCCGCACCATCGGCCAGGGGCTGTCAGCCAAGGTCGGGCAACCGGTGGTAGTGGACAACAAGCCCGGCGGCAATACCGCGATCGGCGCGGCCGAGACCGCGCGTGCGGCCGCCGACGGCTATACCGTGCTGTCGGCCGACAACGGCACGCTGGTGTTCAATCCCGTGCTGTACAAGTCGCTGTCCTACCATCCCGCCAAGGACCTGGCCCCGGTAACGCTGCTGGGCCGCTTCCCGATGATCCTGGTGGTAGGCGCGGCCAGCCCCGCCAAGACGGCCAAGGATTTCATCGCACAGGCCAAGGCCACGCAGGGCGGCATCAACTACGGCTCGGCCGGCGCGGGCAGCCCGCACCACCTGGCGATGGAACTGCTGAAGGTGGAAGCCGGCCTGCCGATGACCCATGCGCCGTACCGCGGCGCCGCGCCGGCGCTGTCCGACGTGGCCGCCGGCCAGGTCGCCGCGATGATGGTGGACTACGCCGCCGGCGCCGGGTTCATCAAGGGCGGCAAGGTGCGCCCGCTGGCCGTGGCCAATGCCACCCGCCTGCCGCAGCTGCCCGACGTGCCGACCTTCGCCGAACTCGGCTATCCGCGCGTCGAAGCCGCCGCGCTGGTGGGCATGGTGGTGCCGGCCGGCACGCCGCCGGAGGTGATCAACACGCTGAACAAGGACGTGGTCGCGGCCATCCGCGAACCGGCGATCAACAAGCGACTGGTGGATTTTGGCGTCGAGCCCGTGGGCAACACGCCGGCGCAGTTCAGCGAGCTGCTGCGCAGCGAATCCGGCCGCTGGACCAGGCTGATCCGCGACCTGAAGATCACGCTGGACAACTGAGTCCGGCCGCAACACCGCTGGCCGTCCGGCGCGCCCGGACGGCAGCGCTTTTTGCCAGGCATCGATGCCTGCCAGGAGTACGCAGCATGACCCTCCCCTCCCCCGGCACCGCGAGCGGCTGCCCGATCGACCACAGCACCCTCGCCGCGCCCAACGGCTGCCCGGTCAGCCACGACGCGGCGCAGTTCGACCCCTTCGGCGACGGCTACCAGCAGGACCCGCCCGAATACGTGCGCTGGTCGCGCGAGCAGGAGCCGGTGTTCTACAGCCCGCGGCTGGGCTACTGGGTGGTCACGCGCTACGACGACATCAAGGCCATCTTCCGCGACAACCTGACCTTCAGCCCGTCGATCGCGCTGGAAAAGATCACCCCCACCGGCGACGAGGCCAACGCCGTGCTGGCCAGCTACGGCTACGCCATGAACCGCACCCTGGTCAACGAGGACGAGCCTGCCCACATGCCGCGCCGGCGCGCGCTGATGGCGCCGTTCACGCCTGCCGAACTGGCCCACCACGAGCCGCTGGTGCGACGCCTGACGCGCGAGTATGTCGACCGCTTTATCGACGATGGCCGCGCCGACCTGGTCGACCAGATGCTGTGGGAGGTGCCGCTGACGGTGGCGCTGCATTTCCTCGGCGTTCCTGAAGAGGACATGGACCTGCTGCGCCAGTACTCCATTGCCCATACCGTCAACACCTGGGGCCGGCCGAAACCGGAAGAACAGGTGGCGGTGGCGCATGCAGTCGGCAACTTCTGGCAGCTGGCCGGCCGCATCCTCGACAAGATGCGCGAGGACCCGTCGGGCCCCGGCTGGATGCAGTACGGGCTGCGCAAGCAGAAGGAGCTGCCCGAGGTGGTGACCGACTCCTACCTGCATTCGATGATGATGGCCGGCATCGTCGCCGCGCACGAGACCACCGCCAACGCCTCGGCCAACGCCATCAAGCTGTTGCTGCAGCATCCCGACGCCTGGCGCGAACTCTGCGAAGATCCCGCGCTGATCCCCAACGCAGTCGAGGAATGCCTGCGCCATAACGGCTCGGTGGCGGCGTGGCGGCGGCTGGTGATGCGCGACGCCGAGGTGGGAGGCATCCGCCTGCCGGCGGGCAGCAAGCTGCTGATCGTGACCTCGTCGGCCAACCATGACGAGCGCCATTTCGCCGATGCCGACCTGTTCGACATCCGCCGCGACAACGCCAGCGAGCAGCTGACCTTCGGCTACGGCTCGCACCAGTGCATGGGCAAGAACCTGGCACGCATGGAGATGCAGGTGTTCCTGGAGGAGCTGACGCGCCGGCTGCCGCATATGCGGCTCGCCGAGCAGACCTTCACCTATGTGCCCAACACCTCGTTCCGCGGCCCGGAGCACCTGCTGGTGGAATGGGATCCCGCGAAGAACCCCGAGCGCCGCGACCCGGCCCTGCTGGCTGTGCGCCAGCCGGTGCGCATCGGCGAGCCGTCGGCGCACACCATC
>JABFVP010000481.1 GCA_013362725.1 Cupriavidus sp. | reverse complement strand
GCACCGATGCGGCCGCTGGCCGAGGCCTTCTGGCAGGCCGCGGTGCAGGCGCCGCGCTGAGCCGCCGGCGCCACCATTGCCGAATCGGCAACCCCGGTTGCCAAAGCCGCACGCCACCCCGGTCGCGCGCTTCTAACATCGGTCCACAACCATGATTCCGGGATCCCGAGCCAATACCATGAAGACCACCCTGCGCGCGGCCGCCGCCGCCCTCTGCCTTGCCGCTTACGCCGGCGCCGCGTCCAGCGCCGCCGCCGCCGCCGCCACCTGGCCCACCAAGCCGATCACGCTGGTGGTCGGCTACACCGCCGGCGGCAGCGTCGACCTGGTAGCCCGCACCATCGCCCCGGAGCTGGGCAAGCGCCTGGGCCAGAGCGTGGTGATCGAAAACCTGGGCGGCGCCGGCGGCACCATCGGCGCGGCCAAGGTGGTCAAGGCCGAGGCCGACGGCTACACGCTGCTGATGGGCTCGGGCAGTGAAGTGTCGATCGCGCGCCTGACCAACCCGGCGGTGCGCTACGACGGCGAGAAGGACCTGGCGCCGGTGACCTTCGTCGGCACCCAGCCGATGGTGCTGGTCGGCAAGCCCGGCCTGCCGGCCAAGAACGCAGCTGAACTCATCACGCTGGCCAAGGCCCAGCCGGGCAAGCTGTCGTATGCGTCGTCCGGCGTCGGCACGCCGCTGAACCTGGCGGGCGAGCTGATCAAGCAGCAGGGCCGGGTCGAAATCACGCACGTGCCGTACAAGGGCGCTTCCGCCATGGCGACCGACCTGCTCGGCGGACAGATCGACCTGGCGGTGATGGTGCTGTCGTCGGCGCTGCCGCATATCCAGGCCAATCGCGTGCAGGCCTATGGCGTGACCAACGCCAGGCGCTCGCCGGTGGCCCCGAACGTGCCCGCGCTGGCCGAGACGACCGCGCTCAAGGGCGTGGACATGGGCGTGTGGTTCGGGCTGATGGGCCCGGCCAGTTTGCCCAAGCCGGTGGTCGAGCGCCTCAACACCGAGATGCAGGCGGTGCTGGCGATGCCGGAGGTGAAGAAGAAGCTGGCGGAAGCCGGCGTGGAAGTGGCGCCCGGCAACCCGGCGCAGTTCGGCAGTTTTATCAGGCGCGAGACCGGGCGCTATCGCACTATCGTGCAGACGGCGGGGATTCAGCAGTAAGCAGCAGCATAGCGAGGCGGCATCGATCCTGCGGGCGCCGGCCCTCTCCCCCGCCCCTCTCCCGCAAGCGGGAGAGGGGAGAACACAATCGGCGGAGCAGAGAGCCGAAGCCTTTCTCAATCCGCCGGTTTGCTCCCCTCTCCACCACCAGCATGGATGACCGCCGAAGCCTTTCTGATCCGCCGGTTTGCTCCCCTCTCCCGCTTGCGGGAGAGGGGCGGGGGAGAGGGCCGGCGCTTGCCATGCCGCCGCCGCCCCGCACACTCCCTATCACATCGACCCGGCAGGCACCGACCCGCCAGGCACCCTGAACGCACCGACTCCATGACCCACCAGCCCACCGCACCCCTGGAAGCCTACCCCGTCGACGTCGCCTTCCCCGACATCCGCCCCTATGCCGCCGGCAACACCGGCATCCCCTACCTCTACACCTTCGACAGCGGCCAGCCCGGCCCGCACGTGATGGTCAACGCGCTGACCCACGGCAACGAGGTCTGCGGCGCCATCGCCGTCAAGGCGCTGCTGGACCACGGCCTGCGTCCGCGCCGCGGCCGCCTGACGCTGGCCTTTGCCAACGTCGACGCGTACCACCGCTTCGATCCCGCCAGGCCCGATGCCTCGCGCTTCGTCGACCAGGACTTCAACCGCGTGTGGACCGCGAAGGTGCTGGATGACACCAGCCTCGATTCCTCGGAACTGCGCCGCGCCCGCGCCATGCGCCCCGTGATCGACACCGTCGACCTGCTGCTGGACCTGCATTCCATGCATGAGAAAAGCCGGCCGCTGATCGTATCCGGCCCGCTGGACAAGGGCATCGCGCTGTCGCGCGCGCTCGGTGCGCCGGCCGATGTGATCGTCGACGCAGGCCACCCCGAAGGCCGCCGCATGCGCGACTACGATGGCTTTGGCGATGCCGCCAGCCCGCGCAACGCGCTGCTGATCGAATGCGGCCAGCACTGGGAGCCCGCCGCCGTGACGGTGGCGCAGGACAGCAGCGCGCGCTTCCTGCTGCATGCCGGCATCGTCGACGCCAGCGACCTGCCGGCCGGCTGGCTGCAGCCGCTGCCCCCCGCGCAGCGCGTGGTGCGCGTGACCGAGCCGGTGGTGGCCACCAGCATGGACTTCCGCTTTGCCGGCCCCTACACCGGGCTCGAGACCTTTACCGAGGCCGAGACCGTAATCGGCTGGCGCGACGGCGCGCCGGTGGTGACGCCGTATCCGGATTGCGTGCTGGTGATGCCGTCGCTGCGCCAGTTGCGCCCGGGCGTGACCGTGGTGCGCCTGGGCCGCCTGGAGCGCTGACCCGGGTACGCTGGGCCGGGCGCGGCTGGGCCCGGCAGGATGCTGCGCACAGGCTCATGGCGCGGCCCTCCCGTTGACTGCGGAATCGGCTAGGCCGCCGGCGCGGGCGCCGTGCCTGCCGGCGGCGGAGGCGGTGGCAGCATGCCGGGGAACAGCTGCTCGACCAGTTCATCGAGCTTGGATGACGGCTGCACGAAGTTGCTCAGGTTGAGCCCGCCCGCGCTGCGGTTGGCGTTGTAGATCGCCTTGCCGACCCGGTCGCCGTTGAGAAATACCGTGATGTCCGCGTTGTTCAGGTAGGCGTTCCAGTACCAGGCGCCGCGCGCGTTGTACAGCGCCACCATCGGGCATGCCGCGATCGAGGTCTGCGCCTGCAGCACCTTTACCTCGAAATTGCGCCGCCGCAGCGACGACAGGAAGCTGTCGACAAAGTCGTTGCCGCTGACCGGGTTCACCACCACGCACAGCAGCGTGCCGTTGGCGCCGTAGTTGCCCAGCGGGCCGCCGCCGGCCGGCAGCTGGAACGCCACCACGGGATCGGTGGGATCAAGGCGGTCGACCGGCGTCACGGCCTGGTAGGTCGAACAGCCGGTGAGCAGCAGGCCCACGCAGGCCGCCAGCAGTGCATGATTCATGGAATGTCCTGGAGGGCTGGGCGGCGCGCCACGACTAGGCGCAATGGCCACCGCATACCTTCACACTGTAGGCGCCGGCAGGCCGATCCAATCGGCCAAACAGAAGTGCAAAACGGCCGCTTCTGGCGTTGCGGATGGTGCCTCAGCCGCCCGCGCCGCCCTGCGCCAGCCGGCCCACCAGCACCAGGCACAGCGCAGCAAGGCACACCCCGACTACCGCCACCTGCACCCGTGTCACGGGTCTGCCGCCGAACAGCGTCTGGCTGAGCCAGGCGGGCGAGATCACGCCGACGAGGGTCGCCACCATGATCAGGATGGCAAGAACGGACAGCACGGATTGCATGGCGGGTAACTCCGGTATCGTCGCGGCGCGCTCAGTTGGCGCCGCCGCGCAGCAGGCAGTCGCGCAGCAGCGGCATGCCGTCGGCCAGGCCCGCGCCGTTGCACTCCACCGCCACCTTCTGGCCGCGCCGCACCATGGTGGCGCGCGCTTCCACTTCACACTCGCGCCCCGCCGGGCCGCAGATCTGGCGCGGCAGCAGCAGCGCGCGCACGTTCGCTGCCGGATCGTTGGTGCGGATATCGACAAAGACCTGCTCGCCCTCGCGGCGGATGCCGCTGGCCACGCCTTCGACGATCAGGTACTGGTTCAGGTAGTCGCGGTCGGCCTGGCCGGGATTGTCCCGGTACGCATTCAGCAGCGCATCGGCCTGCAGCTGCGGCAGGCGATCGGCGGGGCGTTGCGGGTCGATGCTGACCGG
>JABFVP010000063.1 GCA_013362725.1 Cupriavidus sp. | reverse complement strand
AGGGCGGGCCGGCTGCCGAGCGTGGCGAGTTCACGCTAAGCGGACGGATCCCCATCAACACCTCGGGCGGGCTCGAATCCAAGGGACATCCCTTGGGCGCGACCGGCATTGGCCAGCTCTATGAACTGGTCACCCAGTTGCGCGGGGAAGCCGGCGTGCGGCAGGTGCACGGCGCGCGTCACGCGATCCAGGAGAACGGCGGGGGCTTGCAGGGCGTCGAAGAAGCGGCGCTCGCCATCCATATCCTGAGCAAGGATTGAAGGAGGCAGACATGACTGGGTTCGACAGGCAGGGCAGGCCGGTGTATCGCCCGCTCGGCGGCTGGGTGGAGGCGCCGGATGACCTGCAGCCGGAACTGGAGGGCGAGGCGGCCGCGGACGTGATCATTGTCGGCGCCGGCTTTGCCGGCCTCTCCACCGCGCTGGAGCTGGCCGCGCGCGGCGCAAAAGTGATCGTCCTCGAGCGCGAGTTCGCCGGCTTCGGCGCGAGCGGTCGCAACGCGGGCTATCTCGCGGGCGGGCAAGGGCTCGAGTACGATCTGTTCCTCAGGCGCGTGGGTCACGAGCAGGCGAAGCAGATCATCCGCTTCTACGATGACGGCGTGGATTACGTGGAGCGAAAACTTGCAGAGCTCGGGATCGATTGCGACTACAACGCCTCGGGCATCATCCGTGCGGGCGTTCATCCTTCGCAGGAGAAGAAACTGCGCAAGAGCCTGCGGACCGGCGTGGCACTCGGCTCGCCGGGGGAGTTTCTTGACTACGCCGCGATGCGCGCGCGCGGCATACCGCCGGCCTTCCTGTTCGGTTGCTACCTGCCAGGCGGTGGCACGCTCGATCCCGGCAAATATGTCATGGGCTTGCGGCGCGCGGCGCTGCGTGCCGGGGTGAGGATCTGCGAGAACACGAAGGTGCTGTCCTGGGCCGACGGCCCCACCGTCACGGTGCAGACCGATCGGGGCCGCGCGCGCGCGCCAATCCAGGTGCTTGCCACCAATGCCTATACGCCGCAGCTGGGCCTGCTGGGCAACAAGGTGATTCCGCTGCGGGTGTCGGCGCTCGAGACCGAGCCGCTGTCCGCGGCACAGCTGGCGTCGCTCGGCTGGCCACGGCGCGAAGGCATCGTGACGGCGCACTGGACCATGGAAAGCCATCGCCTGACCGCGCGCAACACGCTTGTGACAACGACGAAGCGGCTGCATTACGTCTACGGCAGGCAGACGCCGAATGTGCCGGACGAGGCAGCCTATCGGGCGCTGGCGAACGGGCTGCACCAGCGCTTCCCGATGCTGGGGGACTTGGCCATCCGGTCATGCTGGAGCGGCTATATCAGTTTCGCCTACGACGCGCTGCCCGTGGTCGGCGAAGCCGGCGCACAGCGCAACGTCCTCTATGCCGCGGGTTGTTCAGGGCATGGCGTCGGCACCCAGTCGCTGATGGGGCTGCTGCTGGCCGAGCGGATTTGCGGCGCGGAAAACCCGCTGCTTGCGGCGTTGCGCCACAAGACGCCGCTCACGCTGCCCGAACCGCTGCAGTGGTGCGCGGTCAATGCCGCGCTGGGCGTGGCCAACAGGCTGGACCACCGGGTGAACCGCAAGGCGAGGGACGCCGCGCGCCGGTAAGGTGCGGCAGCATGCCATTTCACTGCTATCTTCAAGGAGGGAGCCGCCGCCGAAGCGACTCTGGCGCCATGCGCGCCGACGGGCGTCAGCTATAATGACGCCCGCCCAGCGACCCGCTGGCGCGATCCTTTCCCCAGTGCCGAAAGGCCCTGATTCAAGGCAGAAGAGATGACCGTGCCTACGGAACCGCGCACCACCAGGAAGCGGCGCACCGCGACCGCAGCGTCCACCGGAGCAGACCCCGAAGGGCTGCGGGCCCAGGGCCTGCGCACGCGCAATGCCATCATCCGCGTCGCGCGGAAGCTGCTGCTCGAAGGCGGCAGCCTGGAATTCTCGCTGCGCGCCGTGGCCCTTGGCGCCGGTATCAGCATCAGCAACCTCCAGTACTACTTCCCGACCAGGCAGGCCGTGCTGCGCGCCATCATGGCGCCGATCATCGACGCCTACCTCGAAGACCTGAAGCGCGCGCTGGACAGCCGCATGGCACCGCGGGAGGCGCTCGACACGCTGCTGGATAAGGCGCTCACAGACGCCAGCAGCCACAAGGAGTCGGCGTTGTGGTGGCACTTCGTTTCGCTGGCCTCCACCGATCCCGAGTGTGCGCGCATGTTCGACGAGTGGTATGACACGCTCACGCGCGGCATTGCTGAACTGGCGCGAGCCGTGAATCCTGAACTGAAGACGGCAGAAAGTCTGCATGTCGCCTCGCTGCTGATCGCCATGGCCGATGGACTCGCCCTGCAGCTCGGTGCGGGACGACGCAAGCGTGCGTACCACGGCGGCCTCGACAAGGCCTTTCGTGCCACCGTCAATCATCTCGTGCTGGGCGAGCGGTCGACCGAAGAGGCCGGCTAGGCGTCACAACGTCGGTGCCCGGATGCGGAAAGACAGGGATTACCCTGTCTTTTTTTATGCCTGTATGTTTGGCAACATGACCTATGTTTTGTATAGTGTTCTAATAAATGAGCGACTGGTCCCGACAGCCGCCCGGTTTGTCCACGAACAAAGGAGACAGAGATGATTCGCCTGAACAAGACCACGGCCCTGCCCGCAGTCGGCCTGACCGGATTCGAGACGCCGTTGAGCGAAGAGGAAAACGCGATCCAGCAGACCGTTCATCGTTTCGCGCGCGAGGTACTGCGGCCGGTTGGCCGCGAGCTTGACCGCATGACGCCGGAGGAGGTCATCGCCCCGGGGTCGCCGTATTGGGCGGCGATGATGGAAAGCGCGAAGCTGGGGCTCGACCCGCAGCTGATCGCGCAGTTTCCGCCGGAGGTTGCCGTTCGCATCGAATCGCTGATCGGTGAGGAGCTCGGGTGGGGCGATGCGGGCCTGGCCGTCTCGCTGGGCGCCGCGACCATGCCGCTGACGATGGCGCAATCGCTCGGCAACCAGGAACTGGTCGAGATGTGCGCGGGCAAGGTCGGCTGCTGGATGAATACACAGCCCGACCGCGGTTCCGATGCCGCGATCCTGTACCGCGAGGAGCTGAGCGCCGGCGGCAAGCAGCCGGTGGGCAACGTCACCGCAAAGGTTGGTGCCGATGAGATCGTCATCAACGGGCAGAGCTCGGCCTGGGTGTCGAACGGATCGGTGGCGCAGGTCGCGCTGGCCTACATGGCGGCGGACTACGGCGACGGCTTCCATGGCACCGGGGAGCAGGGCGGGTTCACCAACGGCATTGGCCTGATCCTGCCGCTGGACCTGCCAGGCATCTCGCGCGGCAAGCCGCTGGACAAGATCGGCCAGCGTTCCCTGCCCCAGGGGGAGATCTATTTCGACAACGTCAGGGTGCCGAAGCGCTTCGCCATTGCGCTGAAGGACGACTACCTTGGAAACCTGGCCTCGACCTGGTCGTTCGCGGGCACCCACATGTGCCAGGTCTTCGTCGGCGTGGCGCGTGCGGCCTTCGAGCTGGCGCTGGCCTATTGCCACGAACGCAAGCAGGGTGGGGCGCTGTTGATGGACCACCAGATGACCCACTTGCGCGTCGGCGAGATGCTGCGCCGGCTGGAGATGGCGCGCGCCATCGCACGCCGCAGCCTGGCGTTCGCGCGCTTGTCACCGCAGAGCCATCCCTATGCGACCGCGCAAGCCAAGGTCAGCGTGACCGAAGAGGCGATGAAGATCACGCACGAGGCCTTCCAGCTCTTCGGTGCCAACGGCACCACGCGCGAGTTCCCGATCGAGAAGCTCTTCCGCGATGTGCGCTCCGCGCTGATCGAGGACGGCGAGAACTACGT
>JABFVP010000038.1 GCA_013362725.1 Cupriavidus sp. | reverse complement strand
GCCGGCGCCCCACGACATCGTAACGGAGAACCTGCCGTGACTAACCCGAGCAGCCCGGCCGAGCCGGGCAAGCCGCCGACCGAAGGCGTGAATCGAACCGTCGACGGCGGCACCCGCTTCGCCAACCCGTCGCTGTCGCTTGGCATGATCGGCAATTGCGCCATCTCGGCGCTGGTCGATTGCCGCGGGCGCATCGTCTGGTCGTGCCTGCCGCGCTTCGACGGCGACCCGGTGTTCAATGCGCTGCTGGACCCGAGCGAGAACGCCGGCCATTTCTCGATCGAGATCGAGGACTTCCATTCGTCGCGGCAGTGGTACGAGCCCAATACCGCGGTGCTGCGCACGCGGCTGACGGACATCCACGGCAACTGCCTCGAGATCACCGACTTCGCCCCGCGCTTTTTCCGGCTCGGGCGCTATTTCCGGCCGACCACGCTGATCCGCCGCATGCGCCCGGTGCGCGGCGCGCCGCGCGTGCGCGTGGTGGTGGCGCCGCGCTTCGAATGGGGCCGCAAGGCGCCGCAGATCACGCGCGGCAGCAGCCACGTGCGCTACATCGGCGACGACATGACGCTACGCATGACCACCGACGCGCCGCTCGCCTACGTGCTGTCGCACACGCCGTTCCTGGTCACGCGCGGGCATAACTTCATCCTCGGCCCCGACGAGACCCTGGCGCACGGCGTGGAAGAGACCGCGCGCGATTTCGAGCAGGAGACCACCGCCTACTGGCGCCTGTGGAGCCGCCGGCTGGCGGTGCCGCGCGAATGGCAGGACGCGGTGATCCGCGCCGCGATCACGCTGAAGATGTCGCTGTACGAAGAGACCGGCGCCATCGTCGCGGCCATGACCACCAGCATTCCGGAAGCGCCGGGCAGCGGCCGCAACTGGGACTACCGCTTCTGCTGGCTGCGCGATGCCTTCTTCGTGGTGCGCGCGCTCAACAGCCTGTCCGAGGTTGGCACCATGGAGGACTACCTGCGCTGGCTGTCCAACGTGGTGATGCAGTCGCAGGATGGCCATATCCAGCCGCTGTATGGCATCGGCCTGGAGCGCGAACTGCCCGAAAGCATGCTCGACCACCTTCCCGGCTATCGCGGCATGGGACCGGTGCGCGTCGGCAACCAGGCACAGGAACACTTCCAGCACGACGTCTATGGCAACGTGGTGCTGGGCGCGGCGCAGGCCTTCCACGACCACCGGCTGCTGCATCGCGGCGGCCCGGCCGAGTTCGGCCGCCTCGAAGCGGTGGGCGAGCAGGCGGTGCGGGTGTTCGGCACGCCCGACGCCGGCATGTGGGAGCTGCGCACGCGCGCGCGCGTGCATACCTCGTCGGCGCTGATGAGCTGGGCCGCGTGCGACCGGCTCGCCAAGGTGGCCGAGAAGCTGGTGCTGCCCGAGCGCGCCGCCTACTGGCACGGGCACGCCGGGCGCATGAAGGAACGCATCCTGGCCGAGTCGTGGAGCGAATCGCGCCAGGCCTTTGCCGAAAGCTTCGGCGGCCGGGAACTGGACGCCAGCGTGCTGCTGATGGCCGAGGTCAATTTCATCGACCCGCGCGACCCGCGCTTCATCGCCACCGTCAAGGCGCTCGAGACCTCGCTGTGCGATGGCCCCTATATGCGCCGCTACGAGGCCCCGGACGATTTCGGCAAGCCCGAGACCGCCTTCAATATCTGCACCTTCTGGCGCATCGACGCGCTCGCGCGCATCGGCCGCCGCGACCAGGCGCGCGAGATCTTCGAGGCCATGCTGGCGGCGCGCAACCCGCTCGGGCTGCTGTCCGAGGATACCCATCCGGTGACCGGCGAGATGTGGGGCAATTTCCCGCAGACCTATTCGATGGTTGGCCTGATCAATGGCGCCATGCGGCTGTCGGCGCCCTGGGATACGGTGATCTGAGCGGCGAGGGACGAGTGGGGGCGGCATCCGCGCACGGCAGGCAGCGCCGGCACCAAGAACAAGGAACTGAAAAAAAACATCTATGCCAAGACTTGTAGCGGTATCCAACCGGGTCGCAGATCCACGCAACGTCGCCGCGGGCGGCCTCGCCGTCGCGCTGTCCGAGGCCCTGCGGCAGACCGGCGGCCTGTGGTTCGGCTGGAGCGGCAAGGCGCTGGAGACCGCCCAGGGCGGCACCCCCGGCGAGGGCGACCTGCACCTGCAGCAGGCCGGCAACGTCACGCTGGCCACCGTCGACCTGAGCCGCGAGGACCACGACGCCTACTACCTGGGCTACAGCAACGGCGTGCTGTGGCCGGTGTTCCACTACCGGCTCGACCTGGCGGATTTCGATTCCAATTTCCTCAACGGCTACCGGCGCGTGAACCAGCTGTTCGCGCGCAAGCTGGCGCCGCTGCTGCAGCCCGACGACATCATCTGGATCCACGACTACCACCTGATCCCGCTTGCATCCGAGCTGCGCGCGATCGGCTGCGGGCAGAAGATCGGCTTCTTCCTGCACGTGCCGCTGCCGCCGCCGCTGATCCTGGCCGCGATCCCGCAGCACGAGTGGCTGATGCGCGCGCTGTTTGCCTACGACCTGCTGGGCTTCCAGAGCCATGCAGACGTCGAGCATTTCTCGCGCTACGTGCAATCCGAAGCGCAGGCCGAGCCGATGGGCGAGCATCGCTACCGCGCCTTCCACCGCACGGTGCGCGCGCAGGCGTTTCCGATCGGCATTGATGTCGACGAGTTCATGGAGCTCGGGCGCGGCGAGGAAGCGCAGGAAACCTACGAGATGATGTGCGCGCAATACGCGCGCCGCCGACTGCTGCTGGGCATCGACCGGCTCGACTATTCCAAGGGCCTGCCGCAGCGGCTCAAGGCGTTCTACCGGCTGCTGGCCGAGTATCCCGAGAACCGCTCGAGCGCGACGCTGGTGCAGATCGCCGCGCCCTCGCGCGAATCGGTCGATGCCTATGTCGACCTGCGCCGCGAGATGGAGCAGCTGAGCGGCTCGATCAACGGCGAGTTCGGCGAGCTCGACTGGATGCCGGTGCGCTATATCCACCGCACCACCGCGCGCAAGCGGCTGCCCGGGCTGTGCCGCGCCAGCCGCGTGGCGCTGGTGACGCCGCTGCGCGACGGCATGAACCTGGTGGCCAAGGAATTCGTCGCGGCGCAGGACCCGGAGGATCCGGGCGTGCTGGTGCTGTCGCGCTTTGCCGGCGCGGCCGAGCAGCTGCGCGAGGCGCTGCTGGTCAATCCCTACGACACGCGCGCCACCGCGCAGGCGATCCAGCAGGCCTTGCACATGCCGCTGGCCGAGCGCCAGCAGCGCCACCAGAAACTGCTGGAGCGCATCCGCGCGCAGGATGTGCACTGGTGGAGCCGTGAATACCTGCGCGCATTGAGCGAGACCGAAGGCGCGTAGCGATGGCGCGTTCCGGTCGGGGAGCAAGACCATGAGCGAAGAAAACCTGGCAGCGCAATCCTGCACGCCTTGCCGCGGCGGCGTGCCGCCGCTGACGCCAGACGAGGCCGAAGCCCTGCTGCAGCAGGCGCCCGGCTGGGAACTGGCCGACGGCGCGACGCGGCTCGAGCGGCGTTTCAGCTTCGGCAATTTCGCGCAGGCGCTGGCCTTTGTGACCGGCGTCGGCCAGTTGGCCGAGGCGCAGGGGCATCATCCCGAGATCAGTTTCGGCTGGGGACATGCGACGGTGTCGTGGCGCACCAAGAAGATCAAGGGCCTGCACCGCAATGATTTCATCATGGCGGTGAAGACGAGCGAGATGGCGGAGGGGAAGGATGGCGGCGGCTGAGGCCAACGCTTTTTGCACGACGGCGCGCGGCGTTAGCGTTTGAACCACCGCAAGCCGGTTCCCTCTCCCGCTTGCGGGAGAGGGTTAGTGAGAGGGCGCGAGCCTCAACGAAGCGAAGCCCGTCACTATAGC
>JABFVP010000241.1 GCA_013362725.1 Cupriavidus sp. | reverse complement strand
GTGTCAATCTCCTGCAGGGGGATCGGGATGCGGGGACGGTGAAGGCCGGCCGGCACCCGTTTGCTCGGGAAACGGGTGCGCCGCCGGATTCCGGGATTCAGGGGTTCAGCGTCGACAGCGGCTGGCGTGCGCCGGTGATGGCCTTGCTGCCGCCGTTGCGCAGGTTGAAGCGGACTCGCAGCTGTCGAACAGGGCGATGGCAATGCCGGCATTGCCGCCAGAGGACACCGGCACGTCGTTGTGCATGACTTGCGCGACCTGCGCCGGCGCGCTGTACTCCGCCAACCGGCCCGGTGCACGGTTCGCTGCCATCGTTCATTCCCCTGTTCATCTGCGTAGTTGTGCGCCGGCGGCAATGGCCGCGCGGCGGATTGCGTGTGTCGCAATGCGATCGCAGAGTAAGCAACGGGGTTGTCACCGTGGTGACAGCGGGGCAAAGAATGCTGATGGGGCTATTCGGATTCTTAAGGCGGGCCTGGCAAGCGCGCTAGGCCTGCGGCGTGCTGGCGGCTTCGTCGCCCACGCCCGCCTGCATCAGCAGCACGGCGTCGCGCTTGTCCAGCAGGTGCTGGCGCAGGATCTCGGCCATGCGCTTGCCGTCGCGGGCTTCCAGCGCCGCCAGCATCTCTTCATGGTCGTGGATGGCGCTGTCCCATTTGGGCTTGCGGTAGTTGGAGCGAAAGCGCAGCGCCTGCAGTCGCCGGTTCACCGACAGGTAGGTCTGGCGCAGCGCCGCGTTGCGGGCCGCCAGGTTGATGCGGTCGTGGATCTGGTGATTCAGGCGGTAATAGCCGGGCAGGTCTTCGTGGGCACGGCAGGCCAGCATCGCGTAGTGCAGGGCCTTGAGCTCGGCCAGTTCCACCGCGGTGATGCGCTCGCAAGCCAGTTCACCGGAGAACGCCTCCAGGTTGCTCAACAGCTCGAACGTATCCCGGATCTCCGTCGCGGACAGGCGCGCGACACTGGCGCCGCGGTTGGGGGAGATCTCGATCAGGCCTTCCGCCGCCAGCACCTTCAGCGCTTCGCGCAGCGGCGTGCGCGAGATGCCCAGGGTCTCGGACAACTCCCGTTCGTTGAGCTTGCGCCCCGGCTCCAGCGCGCCCTCGATGATCAGGGTGCGCAAATGCGTCACCACGGTGTCGTGCAGGCGCTGACGTTCCACCGGGGGCAGCCGGCGCGTCAGATCAGGGTCGGAATCGGCATGGGTTTGCATTCAATTCTTCATGTTGGAAGATTGAATGCAAGTTTAGCAGTCGCTTAACAGGAACACCAGATTGATCGTAAACCCGAGTTTCCGCGCACTTAATCGGGTAAACGCTAGCGAAAATGGCCAGGAAAACTCCTGTTTTTTCGCCGGTCGTTTGATAGAGTATTTTGCATTCAAAACTCAAACGGAGGAGTTCCATGCTGAATCTCAACTTTCATCCCGCCGGCCGACACTTCCTGCAAATTCCCGGTCCCAGCCCGGTGCCGGACCGCATCCTGCGCGCCATCAGCTATCCGACCATCGACCATCGCGGTCCGGAATTTGGCGCGCTGGGCCTGAAGGTGCTGGACGGAATCAAGAAGATCTTCAAGACCGAGCACCCGGTGGTGATCTATCCGGCCTCGGGCACTGGCGCGTGGGAAGCCGCGCTGTCGAACACGCTGAGTCCCGGCGACACCGTGCTGATGTTCGAAACCGGCCACTTCGCCACGCTGTGGAAGAAGATGGCCGAGAACCTGGGCATCCGCCCCGAGTTCCTCGGCCTGCCGGGCGTCGAAGGCTGGCGCAACGGGGTGCAGGCCGACATGATCGAGGCCCGCCTGCGCGCCGATGCCGCGCATGCCATCAAGGCCGTATGCGTGGTGCACAACGAAACCTCGACCGGCGTGACTTCGGATATCGCCGCGGTGCGCCGCGCCATCGATGCGGCCGGGCACCCGGCGCTGCTGCTGGTCGACACCATCTCCGGGCTGGCCTCGGCCGACTATCGCCACGACGAGTGGGGCGTCGACGTGACCGTGTCGGGCTCGCAGAAGGGCCTGATGCTGCCGCCGGGCATCAGCTTCAACGCGGTATCGCCCAAGGCCATCGAGGCTTCGCGTTCGGCCCGGCTGCCGCGCAGCTTCTGGGGCTGGAACGAAATCATCGAGATGAACCGGACCGGCTACTGGCCCTATACCCCCAGCACCAACCTGCTGTACGGACTGTCGGAAGCGCTCGACATGATCCTGGAGGAGGGGCTGGACAACGTCTTTGCCCGCCACCAGCGCCTGGCCGAGGCCTGTCGCCGCGCGGTCAGAGCCTGGGGCCTGGAGATCCAGTGCGCGGATCCGTCGGTCTACAGCCCGGTGCTGACCGGCGTGATGATGCCCGACGGCGTCGATGCCGACGTGGTCCGCCGCCACATCTACGAGCGCTTCAACATGTCGCTGGGCGCCGGCCTGGGCAAGGTCAGAGGCCGCATGTTCCGCATCGGCCATCTGGGCGACTGCAACGACCTCACGCTGATGGCCACGCTGGCGGGCTGCGAGATGGGGCTGAAGATCTCCGGCGTGCCGGTCGCCGCCAGCGGCACCGTTGCCGCCATGGACTATCTCGCCGCGCATACCGTGCCGCTGTCGCTCAAGGCTGCCGCCTGACCCAGCCTTTCCCATCCGCAACCGGGGCCGGCGCATGCGCCGCCCCGGCCGGAAACTGATCGCAACCGATCAGCGCAGCACTGCCGTACCTGACAAAAAAACAGAGGAGACGCTGTGGATACGACCCTGCAGGCGGGAACAAGGATCAGGACGTTCGAGGATGCGACCTATCGCAAGGTGAGCTGGAGGCTGGTGCCATTTTTGATGGTCTGCTTCCTGATCGCCTATCTCGACCGTGTCAACGTAGGTTTTGCCAAGCTCCAGATGTCGCAGCAACTGGGCTTCAGCGAAACCGTCTATGGGCTAGGCGCCGGGATTTTCTTTATCGGCTACTTCCTGTTCGAAGTGCCGAGCAACCTGGCATTGCACAAGTTCGGCGCCAAGGTATGGATCGGCCGGATCATGATCACGTGGGGGATACTGTCCGCGTGCTTTGCCTTCGTCGAGACGCCAACCCAGTTCTACACGCTGCGCTTCCTGCTGGGCCTGGCCGAGGCCGGCTTCACGCCCGGCATCGTGTATTACCTGTCGTGCTGGTATCCGTCGCACCGGCGCGCCAAGATCATGGCGATCTACTGCATGGGCTCGCCGCTGTCCGGCATCATCGGCAATCCGCTGTCCGGCTTGCTGATGGGCAGCATGGCCGGCGTGGGCGGGTGGGGCGGCTGGCAATGGATGTTCATCATCGAGGCGGTGCCGGCGGTGCTGCTGGGCTGCTTCTGCTTCTACTACCTCGACAACTCGATCGCCAAGGCCAAGTGGCTGACCAGCGATGAAAAGCAGGTGCTCGAACAGGCCAAGGCGGAGGACGTCAAGGCGGCGGACCCGCAGGCGCGCGTCGGCAGGGTGTTCACCGATCCGCGCGTCTGGCTGATCAGCCTGATCTGCTTCTGCTATGTCACGGGCCAGTACGGCATCACGCTGTGGCTGCCGACCTTCATCAAGTCGACCGGCGTCGCCGACCCGCTCCATATCGGCCTGCTGAGCGCTATCCCCTACATGGCCGCCATCGTCGCGATGTATTGCTTCGGCCGCAGCGCCGACAAGCACCGCGAACGGCGCTGGCACCTGATCATCCCTTGCATGATGGGCGCGATCGGCTTCCTGGCGCTGCCATGGGTGATGCACAACACCGCGCTGTCGCTGGTGTTCCTGTCGATCGCCGCCGCGGGCATCCTGACCTGCACGCCGCTGTTCTGGTCCCTGCCGACGGCGTTCCTCAGCGGCGCGGCAGCGGCCACGGCGATCGCCATGAGCATTTCTATCGGCAACAT
>JABFVP010000428.1 GCA_013362725.1 Cupriavidus sp. | reverse complement strand
GCTTGGTGCGAAGGTAGGGGTCGTCCAGACCTTCGGCCTCGTCGAACATGTCCTCGCGGAACACGCCCGGATACAGGCCGGCGGCGGCGATCGAACTGGTGTGGTGGAACACGCCGGCCTTCAGCGCCGCGGCCAGGTCAAGCGCGTGGCGCGTGCCTTCGACGTTCGCGATGTGCTGCGCTTCGGGCTTGGCGGTGAGGTCGTAGATCGCGGCAAGATGGAAGAAATGCTTTACCTTGCCGGCCAGCGCGCGCAGCTGCGCGGCTGCGGCCACGATGCTCGAGGCAGCGCGGCCGAGGAAATGCGCCGCGTCGCAGGCGCCGGCGGAATCCCCCGTGCAGGGATAGTCGAAGCGCAGCACCGGCATGCCGGCCGCGGCGAGATCGTCGGCAAGATGCCGCCATGCGCGGTGCGACCACATGGCCTCGTGGCCCAGCGGCGCGCACAGTACTACCCCGGTCTTTCCTTGTGCCTCGTGCAGCCAGCCGGCACAGCCTTCAAACATAAGCCGCCTCATGTCGCCTCCTGGCGAGCCCAAGGTCAGCCGCTGAAACCGTGGAGCAAGACCCGCAAACGTACGCAGAATTGGGTACGCTCGCCGGCCTCGGCGGCCCCTTATTCTTTCTTTTCTTCGCGATGCAGCGCCTGCCCGATCCGGCGCGATATCGGCGCGGTCGCCGGCATCCCCAGATACGGATTGACGCTGTTGAACTCGGCCCGGTTGCTGCGCTTGGCGATCACGCAGTTGAGGACGCCGCCCAGCAGGCGTGCATCGGCGCGTTGCAGGCGCTTGAGCGTCTCATCGACCTGGCCGGGCAGCGTAGCGTCGGCACGCAGCACCACCAGGGTCGAACCCGCCAGGTTCGCGACCAGGCTGGCATCGGCCACCGCCAGCACCGGCGGCGTATCGATCAGCACCAGGTCGAAGCGGGCCGCGCACTGGCGCAGCGCTTCGGCCATGCCCGGGCGCATCAGCAGTTCGGAAGGATTCGGCGGCGGCAAACCCGCCGGCAGGATCGACAGGCCGTTGACCACCGTCGGCCGCACCGCGGCGGACAGCGACACGTGCCCGGTCAGCAGTTCGGCCAGGCCGGATTCGGCGGGCTGGTCGAACCAGCTCGCCACGCGGCCGCGGCGCAGGTCGGCGTCGATCAGCAGCACGCGCTGTCCGGCTTCGGCGAACAGCACGGCCAGGTTCACCGACGCAAAGGTCTTGCCCGCGCCGGGAGCCGGACTGGTGACGGCGATGACATGGTCGGGCGCGCTGCGCAGCGCGAAATGCACCGCGGCGCGGATATTGCGCAGCCCTTCCACCGCCAGCGAGTGCGGCGCGTTGCGCGCCAGCAGGAACTGGTCGTGCAGGCCCAGCCGCAGCATCCGCTCGGTGTCGTCATCTTCCAGTGCGGACACGTCGATCACCGCGCTCGACGGCTGCGGCCGCTCCAGGCGCGCCAACGGCGGCGCGGCGTAACCCGCGGCCACGCCCAGCAGGGCCTTGGCCGACACCATGCGCTCGAGCGCGGCCTGTTCGCGGCTGAAGGCAATGTCGCCCAGCATGGTGATGCCGAGCTTGTCCTCGGCGTCGTTGGCGGTGGCCACGGTGGGCCGCACGCGCTGGCGCAGCGTCAGCGCCCCGGCCGCCAGCAGCATGCCCAGCACGCCCCCGCCCGCGGCCGGCGTCCACGGCCCCATGCCGACCGGCACGGTGGGCGTGAGCGCGTTGTCGACGATGCGCACCTGGCCGGTGCGGTCGAGCTGCGCCAGCGACAGCTGCTCGACCTTGTTGCGCAGCGTCATGTACATGTCTTCGGCCACCTTGACGTCGCGCGTCAGCGCCACGGATTCACGCTCGGACGCCGACAGGTTCTGCATGCGCGCGTCCATCTCCTGGCGCTCGCGCGTGAGCTGCTGGATCTGGCTGTCGACGGTGCGGACCTCGTTGGCTTCGGTGGTGAAGCGCTGCAGCAGCTTGGTGCGCTCCAGCCGCAGCAGCGCGATCTGGCGCTGGTATTCCATGCTGCCGTTCAGGTAGGACTGCACGTCCTGGCTTGGCGCCAGCGAGCCCGCGCGCGAGCGGTAGCGCGTCAGCGCGCTCTCCGCGCGCTCGAGCTCGGCCTTCACGCGCGGCAGTTCGCCGGACAGGAAGGCCAGCGTCGCCGCGGTGTCGTCCTGGCGTTGGTCGGCCTGGCCCTTGATATAGGAATCGGCAATACCGTTGACCAGCGCCGCCGCGGTGGCGGGGTCGCGGTTCTGCCAGCTGATGCGCAGCGTGGTGGCGTCGCTGGATTCGCCATCGACCCGAAGTTCGCGCGTGACGGCATCGACCGTCAGCGTCAGGTCGCGCCGCGTGACCAGGAAGCGTGTGCCCGGGCGCGCCTCGATCCGCCCCACCAGCATCGAGATGCCGCCGGCCTCGGCCACCTGGCCGGCGCGGCCTTCAACCTGCGCATCCGGCCCGCTCAGCCGGAAGCCGTTGTCGGGCAGGATCTCGAGCGTCAGCGGCACGTTGAGCAGGCGCGCCGGCACGTTCAGGCGCTCCACCGCCACGCGCTCGCCGCCCCACGCATAGCCCAGCTCGGCCGGCCACGGCCCGCGCAGCTTGCCGGGCTCGGCGAAGTGGTTGACCAGGCTGCCGAACAGCGGCGCGCGCAGCGGCTGGATCTCGATGTCCAGGTGCAGGCGCTCGACCACCGGGCCGACCACGGCGCGACTCTTCAGCATGCCCAGGTCGAGCTGCGGCGTGGCCGTGCGGCCGGCGGCGTCGCGGGTCTGCAGCTGCACCAGCGACTTGGCACGGTACAGGTCGGGGGTGGACAACCACGCCAGCCAGGCAAGGGCAGCGCCGGTCAGCCCGGCGGCAAGGATCCAGCCGGCGTGGTCCAGCAACACGCGCGCGTTCGCGCCGCTGCGCGGCGACACCTGGTCGGGTACCGGTACGGCTCCGGCAAATGACATTCTGCTCACGACATCTCTCCCGCCAAACGCTGCCTCACGCCAATCACGCAGCAACCGGTGCGTGCCCGCGCGCCTGCCGGCGCCGGGCGCATGCACTCGCTGCCGACCCCTTACTTGCGCCCGTAGTTGTCTTCGAACCTCACGATGTCGTCTTCGCCCAGGTAGGCGCCCGACTGCACCTCGATGATCTCCAGCGGCGTCTTGCCCGGGTTCTCGAGCCGGTGCAGGGTGCCGATGGGGATATAGGTCGACTGGTTTTCCGAAAGAATGCTGATGTTGTCGCCGCAGGTCACGCGCGCGGTGCCGCGCACCACCACCCAGTGCTCGGCGCGGTGGTAATGCATCTGCAGCGACAGGCTGGCGCCGGGCTCGACCACGATGCGCTTGACCTGGAAGCGGTCGCCGCGGTCGATCGAGTCATAGCAGCCCCACGGCCGGCGCACCTTGCGATGGTTCACCACTTCATTGCCGTGCTCCGAACGGATGCGCTGGACGATATTCTTGACGTCCTGCACGTGGGCCTTGTCCACCACCAGCACGGCGTCGGCGGTTTCGACCACCACCACGTCCTGCACCCCGACGCACGCGATCAGGCGGCCTTCGGAATGCGCCAGGCAAGAGCTCGCGCCGTCGAACAGCACGCGCCCGCGCCCGGCATTGCCGCTGGCGTCCTTGGGCGCGATATCCCAGATTGCCGCCCACGAGCCCACGTCGGACCAGCCCGCGTCCAGCGGCACCAGCATGCCGGCGATATCCGGCAGGGTCTCGAGCTTCTCCATCACGGCGTAGTCGATCGAGTCGGACGGACACGCGTGGAAGGCATCCTTGCCCAGGCACAGCACCTCGCCGGCGCAGGCGGCGTGTTCGCTCGCCGCATAGGCGGCGCGGCATTGACGCGCCATCTCGGGCTGCAGCTCGGCCACCGCGCGCAGCCACACCGAGGCGCGGACC
>JABFVP010000513.1 GCA_013362725.1 Cupriavidus sp. | reverse complement strand
GCGGCCTCGGGCAGGATCTGCGCCAGGCCGGCCAGCAGCGCGTCGCGGCGGCTGTCAGCCGTGGCCTGGGCCGGGGCGTCGCCTGCGGCGGCGAGGGTTTGGGCTTCGTGCGGGGCATTCATGAACGACTCCTGTTGGGTCTCCTGGGCGGCGGCCTGTGGCGCTCGCTTGCCGGCTTGGAGCCGCGGGGGACGGGTGACTATAGCTCAGGCCACCCGGCGCGGGGACCATGCCGGACGTGAATTCGGCATGCCGGGCCGATCAAAAATGCTCATCATGCCCGGCGGGCACGGGCGCCGGTTTCAGCGTAGCACCGGTGGCCGGCCAGCGGTAAGGCGGGACAGGCGAGGCTCGCCTTCAGAGATCCGGCCGCGCCGGGGCAGCCGGCAGCCGCAGCACCATGTCGAGCTTGTCGTGGAAGTGCGGCGCGACGTACAACGCATCGGGCTCCAGCCCGAAGCGCTCGAAGCCGAGCGATTCGTACAAGCGCACCGCGCCCGCGCTGCCGGCATTGACGCACAGCGTGACCTGGCGCACGCCCGGCATGGCGGCGGCGTGCTGCAGCGCGCGCAGCATCAGCGCACGGCCGAGCTTGCGAGCGCGCCAGGCCGGCGCCACATACATGCCGAAGATCGAGGCCTTGTGCCAGTGCTTGCGCCGGGGCTCGCGCATCACGCCCACCATGCCGGCCAGCGCCATGCCGCCGGGACCGGCCGCGAAGGCGCCGAACATGGCCTTGTCCGCGCTCGGCGCAAGGCGTTGCGCCACCGTCTCCGGCGCCAGCTCCTGTTCTTCTTCGAGGCTGGCGGCAAAGGCTTCCGGGGCCTCGGCCAATCCCTGCAGCCGCAGCGCGTGGAAGGCCGCGGCATCGTCGGGGGTCAGCAGGCGGATTTCCATTGGTGCGGTCTCCTACCAGTCCAGGCTCAGCAGCCAGTCGACGAAATAGCGCGCCTCGGGCTTGAGCGGCGCCTGTTCGCGCTCGACGATGTAGTAGCCGTGCGGCGATACCGATTCCACATCGAGCAGCCGCACCATCTGCCCCAGCGACAGCCAGTGCCGCGCCATGCGCTGGCGCACCAGCGCCACGCCCTGGTTGGAGGCGATCGCTTCCAGCATCAGCCCGATGTCGTTGAACTGCGGGCCGGTCTGCGGCTCGGGCCAGTCCAGCCCGGCGGTCTCGAACCACGGCTTCCACGGCTCCAGCGGGCTGCGCAGCAGCACCAGGCCGTGCAGGTGCTCGGGCCGGGTGATGGCGCGGCCGTTGACGCGCTCGTAGTATTCGCGACCGCACGCCGGGAACACCGGCTCCACCAGCAGCTTGGTGGTCTTCAGGTCGGGATAGCGGCCGGTGCCGTAGCGGATCTCGACATCGGTGTCCTCGGCCTTGACGTCGAGGAAGGGGATCGCCAGGTGCAGCTCGAGGTCGATATGCGGATAGAGCGCGCCGAACTCCGGCAGCCGCGGCACCAGGTGCTGGCGCCCGAAGGTGGGCGGGATCGCCACGCGCAGGCGCGTGCGCATCTTGTTGTACTCGGGCCGGGCCAGCTCGTTGAGCGACTTGAGCGCGTCCTGCACGTTGCGCAGGTAGCGCGTGCCGGCGGCGGTCAGCCGCAGCGCGGCATTGGCGCGCACGAACAGGTCTTCGCCCCACAGCTCCTCGAGGTTCTTGATCCGGTGCGAGACCGCGCTGGGCGTCACCGACAGCTCCTCGGCCGCGCGCGCGAAGCTGCCCAGGCGCGCGGCGGCTTCGAACGCGATCAGCAGGTGCAGCGGCGGGACGCGGTTGAACATGGAGGCCATCCGTGCGTTGCGGTGGGGCGCCTTACTGCGCGGCGCCGCGCGTGGCGCTGAAGATCTTGCCCGGGTTCAGGATATGGTTGGGATCCAGTGCGTCCTTGATCGCGCGCATCAGGTCGAGCGCGTCCTCGCCGTGCTCGTCCACCAGGAAGCGCTGCTTGTGCAGGCCCACGCCGTGCTCGCCGGTGCAGGTTCCGCCCATCGCCAGCGCGCGTTCGACGATGCGCTGGTTGATGGCCTCGGCCTCGGCCATTTCCTCGGGCTTGTCGGGGTCGACCAGGATCGCCACGTGGAAGTTGCCGTCGCCGACATGGCCGACGATGGGGCAGGGCAGCGCCGAGGCGTTCAGGTCCTTCTCGGTCTCGGTGACGCAGTCGGCCAGGCGCGAGATCGGCACGCACACGTCCGTGGTGACGGACTTGCAGCCCGGCTTGAGCTGCAGCATCGCAAAGTACGCGGTATGGCGCGCATTCCACAGCCGGCTGCGGTCTTCCGGGCGCGTGGCCCACTCGAAGCCCTGGCCGCCGAAGTCGGCGGTGATCTGCTGCACGGTCTCGGCCTGCTCGCGCACGCCGGCCTCGGTGCCGTGGAATTCGAAGAACAGGTGCGGGGTCTCGGGCAGGGCCAGGTTGTCGTGGCAGTTGATGGCGCGGATCGCCAGCGCATCGACGAATTCCACGCGCGCCACCGGCACGCCCAGCTGGATGGTCTGGATCACCGCCTGCACCGCGCTGCCCATGCTGGGGAAGGCGCATACCGCGGCGGAGATCGCCTCGGGCTGCGGGTAGAGCCGCACCGTGACCTCGGTGATGATGCCGAGCGTGCCTTCGCTGCCGATGAACAGCCGGGTCAGGTCATAGCCGGCCGACGACTTGCGCGCCTGCGTGCCGGTGCGGATCACGCGGCCGTCGGCGGTCACCACCGTCAGTGCCAGCACGTTCTCGCGCATGGTGCCGTAGCGCACCGCGTTGGTCCCCGACGCCCGCGTTGCGCACATGCCGCCCAGCGACGCGTCCGCGCCCGGGTCGATCGGGAAGAACAGTCCGGTGTCCTTGATCTCCTGGTTCAGCTGCTTGCGCGTGACGCCGGGCTGCACGGTCACGGTCAGGTCCTCGGGCTGCACCGCCAGCACCCGGTTCATCTGCGACAGGTCCAGGCTGATGCCGCCGGCCACTGCCAGCAGGTGGCCTTCCAGCGACGAGCCCGCGCCATACGGGATCAGCGGCACGCCATGCTGGTTGCACAGGCGCGCCACCTCGGCCACTTCCTCGGTGCTGTGGGCAAACACCACTGCGTCCGGCAGCGCCGGCGGAAACGGCGATTCGTCGCGGCCGTGGTGCTCGCGCACGCCGGCGGAGGTGGTAAAGCGCTCGCCGAAGCGTGCCGCGAGGGCGTCGGCGATGGCGGGCGGCAGCGGACGGCGGGAGAGGGAGGCGGACGGCGTGGGGTGGTTCATGCGGGTCTCCGGCGGGTCGGTGCGGCCTCATGGACTGCGAGGCCGCCGAAGGTGCCGGCGGCAGGCTGGGGCGCGACCCGGTTATCGAATGGACGAATAACTGCATTCTACGCCGCGCGGCGGCTGGTGCACCTTCCGGCGGCGAGCGCGCGGCCGATAGCCGCACCAGCGGACGGCAGCGCAAGTCGCAGCCGGTGGTTGCGCCGCGCATGGCTAAGTCACCGGCTCTGGCGCGATAATGCGCCATTTACCAACAACCAACCGCTGACAAGGAGACCGGCATGGGCAACCGCCTGTCGAAGATCGCCACCCGCACCGGCGACGCCGGCACCACCGGCCTGGGCGACGGCAGCCGCACCGGCAAGGACAGCCTGCGCATCGCGGCAATCGGCGACGTCGATGAACTGAACTGCCACGTCGGCGTGCTGCTGACCGAAGACCTGCCCGCCGACGTGCGCGCCGCGCTGCTGCATATCCAGCACGACCTGTTCGACCTGGGTGGCGAGCTTTCCATTCCGGGCTACACGCTGCTCAAGCCCGAGCAGGTGGCGCGGCTCGACACCTGGCTGGCCGACTACAACGCCAACCTGCCGCGCCTGGCCGAGTTCATCCTGCCCGGCGGCAGCCGCGCCGCGGCGCAGGCCCACGTCTGCCGC
>JABFVP010000665.1 GCA_013362725.1 Cupriavidus sp. | reverse complement strand
GGACCCAACTCTACACACCACTAGGCAGCCTGTGGCTGTCCTCGCTGGCGGCAGCGATCCCCATCGTGTTCTTCTTCATCGCGCTGGCGGTCTGGCGCATGAAGGGCCATGTCGCCGCGGCGGTGACGCTGCTGCTGGCGCTGGCCGTGGCGATCTTTGCCTACGGCATGCCCGCGCAGCAGGCGCTGGCCGCGGCCGGCTTCGGCTTTGCCTACGGGCTGTGGCCGATCGCGTGGATCATCGTGACCGCGGTGTTCCTTTACAAGATCGTGGTCAAGACCGGGCAGTTCGACGTGATCCGCGCCTCGGTGCTGTCGATCACCGACGACCAGCGCCTGCAGATGCTGCTGATCGGCTTTGCCTTCGGCGCCTTCCTGGAAGGTGCGGCGGGCTTCGGCGCGCCGGTGGCGATCACCGCGGCGCTGCTGGTAGGGCTGGGTTTCAATCCGCTGTACGCCGCGGGCTTGTGCCTGATCGCCAATACCGCGCCGGTGGCGTTCGGCGCAATGGGCATCCCCATCATCGTGGCCGGGCAGGTGACGGGCCTCGACCCCTTCCATATCGGCGCCATGGCCGGGCGCCAGTTGCCGCTGCTGTCGCTGCTGGTGCCGTTCTGGCTGGTGTTCATGATGGACGGCGCCAAGGGCGTGCGCGAGACCTGGCCGGCGGCGCTGGTGTGCGGCGGCAGCTTCGCCGTGACGCAGTACTTCACCTCCAACCATATCGGGCCCGAACTGCCGGACATCACCTCGGCGCTGGTGAGCCTGGTGTCGCTGGCGGCGTTCCTGAAGGTGTGGCAGCCGCGCAGCGCATCGCAGCGCGCCGGCGGCAGCGCCGGCAACGTCAGTGGCGGCACGGTCGCGCTGGCGGGCTTCGGCGGCGGCTTCGGCGGCGCGATGCAGAGCCGCAAGGCGTCGCCCTACACACTGGCGCAGACGCTGCGCGCGTGGGCGCCGTTCGGCATCCTGACCGCGATCGTCACGGTGTGGAGCCTGCAGCCGTTCAAGGCGCTGTTCGCCGCCAACGGCCCGCTGGCGGGTACGGTGCTGAAGTTCAAGGTCCCCGGCCTGGACCAGCTGGTGATCAAGGCCGCGCCGATCGTGGCCACGCCCAAGGCGTATGACGCGGTGCTGAAGATCGACCTGCTCTCCGCGGTCGGCACCGCGATCCTGCTGACCGCGCTGATCTCCGCCGTGCTGCTGCGCATGAAGCCGCGCGACCTGCTGGCCACGTTCGGCGCAACGCTGGTGGAACTGGCGCGCCCGGTGCTGTCGATCGGGCTGGTGCTGGCGTTCGCCTTTGTCGCCAACTACTCCGGCATGTCGTCGACGCTGGCGCTGCTGCTGGCCGGCACCGGTGCGGCGTTCCCATTCTTCTCGCCGTTCCTGGGCTGGCTGGGCGTGTTCCTGACCGGGTCCGACACCTCGTCGAATGCGCTGTTCTGCGCGCTGCAGAACACCACCGCGCACCAGATCGGCGTGTCCGACACGCTGATGGTCGCGGCCAACACCACCGGCGGCGTCACCGCCAAGATGATCTCGCCGCAATCGATCGCGGTGGCCTGCGCGGCGACCGGGCTGGTGGGCAAGGAGTCGGAGCTGTTCCGCTTTACGGTCAAGCACAGCCTGCTGTTCGCGGTGATCATCGGGGTGATGACGATGGTGCAGGCGTATTGGCTGCCGGGGATGATTCCGGGGTGACGGACAAGGCGTCGATGCCGCCGGTGTGCTCCCCTCTCCCGCCTGCGGGAGAGGGGAGATAACAAGCGTGGATCAGGCGTTGTCGGCAAACTCGGCGTCCAGGAACGCCTCGCCCTCCGTCAATGGCGCATACCGGTACGTCGCCGGCGTCCGGCTCAACTTCACCGGCGCCCCCAGCCCCCGGTACCCCCCTTCCATCTCCACCACCATTTCGCGGTGCCGCGTATGCGGATGCTGCAAGGCATCGGCCACCGACAGCACCGGCGCGCAGGGCACGCCGGCGGCCACCAGCGTATCCGCCAGCGCCTTGCCGTCGAGCGCGCGCATGCGCGCTTCCAGCTCCGCCTTCAGCGCCACGCGATTGACCGAACGCGCGCCGGCGGTGGCGTAGCGCTCGTCGTCGGCCAGCGCCGGCACCTGCAGGTGCTCGCACAGGATGCGGAACTGCCGGTCGTTGCCCACCGCCAGGAACACCGGATCGGTGTCGGTGGCGACGGTGTCGTACGGATAGATGTTGGGATGCGCATTGCCGGTGCGCTGCGGCGTCTTGCCGCTCATGAACCAGTTGGCCGCGTGCGGATGCAGCAGCGACAGCCCCGAGTCATAAAGCGCGGCCTCGACGAACTGCCCGCGCCCGCTGCGGGCGCGCTCCTGCAGCGCCAGCAGCACGCCGATCACGGCGTTGAGCCCGGTCACCATGTCGACCACCGGCAAGCCCACGCGCAGCGGATCGCCATCGGCCTCGCCGTTGATGCTCAGGATGCCGGACATGGCCTGGATCGCGGCATCGTAGCCAGGCAGGCCGCCCAGCGGGCCGTCGGCGCCGAAGCCGGACACGCGGCAATGGACCAGCCGCGGGAAGCGCGCCGACAGTTCGTCATAGCCCAGCCCCCACTTCTCGAGCGTGCCGGTCTTGAAGTTCTCGACCAGCACGTCGGCCTCGGCCAGCAGCGCCAGCAGCACCTCGCGGTCGGGTTCGGCGGTCAGGTCCAGCCGCATCACGCGCTTGTTGCGGTTGAGGCCGAAGTAGTAGGAGGCCACGCCGTCCCTGAACGGCGGGCCCCAGGTACGGGTGTCATCGCCTTGCGGCGGTTCGATCTTGAGCACGTCGGCGCCGTGGTCGCCCAGGATCTGCCCGCAATACGGGCCGCCCAGGATGCGCGACAGGTCGACCACGCGGATGCCGGCGAGCGCGCCGGTGCTGGATGGCGTCATGGCGATTCTCTCCCTCAGTCGAGCTGCGCGCCCGATTTCTGCACCACGGCACGCCACTTGCCAACCTCGGCCTTGACGAAGCTGCCCAGCTGCTCCGGCGTGGTCGACGGCGCGAACTCCAGCCCTTGCGCCTGCAGCGTCTTGCGCACCTCGGGCTGCTTCAGCGCGTCGGCAAAGGCGCGGTTGAGCTTGCCGACCACCTCCGCCGGCGTGCCGGCGGGCGCGACCACGCCGAAGAACACCGACACGTCAAACCCCGGCACGCCCTGCTCGGCCACCGTCGGCACGTCGGGCAGCGCCTGCGAGCGCGCCCTGGTGGTCACGCCCAGCGCGCGCACCTTGCCGCTCTTGATGAAGGGCATCGCCGTCAGCACGTCGGTAAAGGTCATGCTGACCTGCCCGCCCAGCAGGTCGTTCAGCGCCGGGCCGGTGCCCTTGTACGGGATGTGCTGGAAATCGGTGCCCGTAACGTTGTTGAACAGCACGCCCGCCAGGTGCGACGAAGCGCCATTGCCGGACGAGGCATAGGTCAGCTTGCCCGGGTGCGCCTTGCCGTACGCGATCAGCTCGTTGACATTCTTCGCCGGCACCGACGGATTGACCACCAGCACGTTGGGCAACTGGCCGATCTGGATCACCGGGGTGAAGCTCTTGACCGGGTCGTAGTTGATCTTGCGGTACAGGCTGACGTTGATCGCCAGCGGCGCCGAGGTGCCGAACATCAACGTGTAGCCGTCGGGCTCGGCGCGCGCCACCGCCTCGGCGCCGATATTGCCGCCGGCACCGGCACGGTTCTCGACCACCACCGGCTGGCCCAGGCTGGTCTTGAGCGCGGCGGCGAGCGTGCGCGCCATGGCATCGGTGGGGCCGCCCGGCGGATAGGTGACCACCATCATGAGGGGCTAGAACGGGCAGTCCTTCTGCGCGAAGGCGGGGGCGATAAACAGCGAGCACGCGGCGAGGGCCGCGACGCGGTGCCAGAGTTTCATGGCGTTGTCT
>JABFVP010000523.1 GCA_013362725.1 Cupriavidus sp. | reverse complement strand
CGGATTCTTTCTTGACGCACGCGGCGAACAGCGCGACGGACGAGATCAGGAGCAATGCAGCGAACTTCTTCATAGGATTTCCAATGCGGATGGGAGAGCGCGCCGGGCTTCGCTCGCGCAGGCCGGCGGGGTTTCAGATTGTTGTTGGCAGCGCGATTATAGAGCGGTGCCGTCGGCCGGCATTGCGCAGCGGCCGGCCTTCGTGCCAATCCCGTCCCACCCGCGGGCAAAAATTAATGCTAAGATTTGCCGACCGACTGGTCGGTTTATTTTAGAGGCATCAGCCCGCACCGATAAGTCCCGGAGTCATCGATTCCATCCGGCAGGAGACAACCATGCCCCCGACGTCCACGCCCGCTGGCCAGCCGGTCAGCATCGAGAGCGGTCCCATCCTGCTGGCCTGGCAGGGGCCGGTCGCGGTCATCACGCTCAATCGTCCCGACAAGCTCAACAGCTTCACCCGCGCCATGCACCAGGCGCTGCAGCAGGCGCTCGACCATGTCGAGGCCGACGGCGCCCGTGCGCTGCTGCTGACCGGCGCGGGTCGCGGCTTCTGCGCTGGGCAGGACCTGGCCGACCTGGATTTCACGCCCGGACAGATGACCGACCTGGGCGAGCTGATCGATACCTGGTTCAACCCACTGATCCGCCGCCTGCAGGCTCTGCCGCTGCCGGTGGTGGCGGCGGTCAACGGCACCGCGGCCGGTGCCGGGGCCAACCTGGCGCTGGCCTGCGACATGGTGCTGGCGGCGCGCTCCGCCAGCTTTATCCAGGCCTTCGTCAAGATCGGGCTGGTGCCGGATTCGGGCGGCACCTGGCTGCTGCCGCAGCGCATCGGCATGGCGCGCGCACTGGGCCTGGCCATGACCGGCGAGCGCCTGAGCGCCGAGCAGGCCGAAGCCTGGGGCCTGGTCTGGCAGACCATGGACGATCCGCTGCTGCCGGAACAGGCGCTGGCGCTGGCCACGCACCTGGCCGCGCAGCCGACGCGCGCGCTGGCGGCGATCAAGCGCGCCATGTATGCCAGCGCCACGGCCACGCTCGACGCCCAGCTCGACCTCGAACGCGACCTGCAGCGCGAGCTTGGCCAGTCCGCCGACTATGCCGAGGGCGTCAACGCCTTCCTCGCCAAACGCGCCCCGCACTTCACCGGCAAGTAGACCGCGGGCCCTGCCCCGCATCCCCTGACAGGAGACCAGCTTGAAACAGGACCCCCAGGCCCTCGCGGAAGCCGCCGCGGCGGCGATGTATGAAGCCGACACCTGCAGCCGCTGGCTGGGCATCACGGTCGAGGCGGTGCGACCGGGCTATGCGCGGCTGACCATGCCGGTGCGCAAGGAATTTCTCAACGGTCACGGCATCTGCCATGGCGGCCTGATGTTTACGCTGGCCGATTCGACCTTCGCTTTTGCCTGCAACAGCCATAACATCAACACCGTGGCGGCCGGCTGCAACATCGAGTTCCTGCGGCCCGTGCATGGCGGCGACGTGCTCACCGCCGAGGCCACCGAGCAGGTCCTGTCAGGCCGGCACGGCATCTACGATATCCGCGTGACCAATGCCGCGGGCCAGGTGGTGGCGATGTTCCGCGGCAAGTCCGCGCAGATCAAGGGACACGTGGTGCCACCGCCCGACGCAACCGAAGGCGCCTGAGAGCCAGGCCCGGCAAGATACTGACGACAAACGCCCCCCGTGCAGGAGACCCCATGAGCACGCGCCTGACCGATCTGCCCCTGGACCCGATCGAGACCGCCAGCCGCGCCGAGCTGCTGGCGTTGCAGCTGGAGCGCCTGAGATGGTCGCTCCACCACGCCTACGCCAATTCGCCGGTCTACCGGCGCAAGTTCGACGCGGCCGGCGTGCATCCGGACCAGCTGCAGTCGCTGGCCGATTTGGCCCGCTTTCCGTTCACCAGCAAGCAGGACCTGCGCGACAACTACCCGTTCGGCATGTTCGCCGTGCCGCAGGAGCGGGTGGCGCGCATCCATGCCTCGTCCGGCACCACCGGCAAGCCGACCGTGGTCGGCTACACGCTGCAGGACATCGACAACTGGGCCACGGTGATGGCGCGTTCGATCCGCGCCTCCGGCGCGCGCCGCGGCGACAAGGTGCATATCAGCTACGGCTACGGACTCTTCACCGGTGGGCTCGGCGCGCACTACGGGGTCGAGAAGGCCGGCCTGACCGCGATCCCGTTCGGCGGTGGACAGACCGAGCGGCAGGTGCAGCTGATCCAGGATTTCAAGCCGGAAGTGATCATGGTGACCCCCAGCTACATGCTGGCGATCGCCGACGAGTTCGAGCGCCAGGGCATCGACCCGGCCAGCACCTCGCTGCGCGTGGGCATCTTCGGCGCCGAGCCGTGGACGCCGGAGATGCGGCTGGCGATCGAGAAGCGCATGGGCATTTCCGCGGTCGACATCTATGGCCTGTCGGAAGTGATGGGGCCTGGCGTGGCCAACGAATGCGCCGAGACCAAGGACGGTCCCACCATCTGGGAAGATCATTTCTACCCCGAGATCATCGACCCGGACACCGGCGCGGTGCTCACCTCGCTGACCAAGGAAGCGATGCCGGTGGTGCGCTATCGCACGCGCGACCTGACCCGGCTGCTGCCGGGCACGGCCCGCGCGGCATTTCGCCGCATGGAGAAGGTCACCGGCCGCACCGACGACATGATGATCGTGCGCGGCGTCAACGTGTTCCCGTCGCAGATCGAGGAACTGATCCTCAGGCATGCCGAACTGGCGCCGCACTACCAGTGCGTGCTGGCCAGGGAAGGCCACCTCGATACGCTGACGGTGCGGGTCGAATGCGCGCATGGCAGCGACACGGCGCTGGCGCACCCGGCGCGCGAGCGGCTCGCGCACGAGATCAAGTCTTATATCGGCGTGACCGCCGGGATCGAGGTGCTGCCGGAGGGCGGGATCGAGCGGTCAGTGGGGAAGGCGAAGCGCATCGTGGACCAACGCGGACGCTGAATCCGCCGGTTTGCTCCCCTCTCCCCCGCCCCTCTCCCATAAATGGGAGAGGGGAGACAACATTTGCGGATCCAGCGCAATCAGCTGCGCGGCATCAGCACCCACATCCTGCCGCCCTGCTTCATCCGTCCGGCGGTCTCGCCGGCGGCATCGCCGGCGCCCCAGAAGAAGTCCGCACGCACGCCGCCCTTGATGGCGCTGCCGGTATCCTGCGCGAACATCAGGCGCTGGATCGGCTCGGTCGACAGCGGGCGCGTGGTCGACAGGAACACCGGCACGCCCAGCGGGATCGTGGCCGGGTCGACCGCGATCGATCGTTCCGCGGTCAGCGGCACGCCCAGCGCGCCCACCGGGCCGTCGTTGCCGGGCGGCAGCTCGCGGAAGAAGACAAAGCGCGGGTTGATGTTCAGCATCTCCTCGACGCGGCCGGGATTGGCGCGTGCCCACGCCTTGATGCCCTGCATGGTGGCCTGGGCCGGGGTGATCTCGCCGCGGTCGAGCAGCCACTTGCCGAACGAGCGGAACGGCTGATCGTTGGTGCCGCCGAAGCCTACCCGCATCATGCTGCCATCCGCCATGCGGATGCGGCCCGAGCCCTGGATCTGCAGGAAGGCGGCCTCGACCGCGTCGTCGACCCAGACCAGCTCGTTGCCGCGCATGGCCGGGTTCTGCAGCAGTTCGGCGCGCGCCGGCAGCGCGCGGTTGCCGAACTGCGCCGGCTTGCGGTACAGCGGCACCTGGAACTTGCCCTGGCGCGTGCGCGAGCCATGCAGGATCGGCTCGTAGTAGCCGGTGATCAGGCCGCTGTCGGTGCCGTCGCCGTTGACCACGCGGTACGGCTGGAAGTTGCTTTCGAAGTACGCGCGCATGGCGTTGACGTCGCCGGCATTGACCATCATGCCGGCGGCGCAGGCTCGGTTCCATTCGGCGCGCTTC
>JABFVP010000558.1 GCA_013362725.1 Cupriavidus sp. | reverse complement strand
TGGATCGAGGAGGCTCCGTAGGTGTTTTCCTGTTGCGGATTCTGCTGTTCGGTCATGTCTTTCCTACTTGCGGCGAATGCGGAATTCGGGCCGGGCGGGCATGGCTGGCATGCCGGCGGCGGGGCGCGATGGGTCCGCATGGCGGGTTACTAAAAACGGCAAAAGGGGCGGATCGTCGTAACGATCCTGCCCCCGCGGCGGGATATTCATCCCCTGGACGTACCGGCCGGGGCCGGGTGTCGTAGCGTGCCGTTTGCTGCTCCGGTTGCTGTCTGCGCTGGTCGTGGCACAGGTCCTGTCACCGGATCATCAGATGCGCATCGGCATGACGACGTACTTGAAGTTGTCGTCTTCCGGCACGGTAATCAGCGCACTCGAATTCGAGTCGCCGAGGCTGACCTGCACCTGCTCGGTCTTCAGGTTGGCAAGCACGTCGAGCAGGTAGGTCACGTTGAAGCCGATATCGAGCGCGTCGCCCGAGTAATCGAGTTCCAGCTCTTCCTGCGCCTCTTCCTGGTCGGCGTTGGTGGAGCTGATCTTGAGCATGTGCGTGTCGAGGATGCAGCGCACGCCCTTGAATTTGTCGGTGGTCAGGATCGCGGTGCGTTGCAGCGCCTGCTGCAGCTGCACGCGGTCGATCGCGAAGGCGTTCTTGTAGCCCTTGGGGATCACGCGCTGGAAGTCCGGGAACTTGCCTTCGACCAGCTTGGAGATCAGTTCGATATTGGCGAACGTGAACTTGACCTGGTTGGCGGCCAGCTGCACCGTGACCGGATCGTCGTTGTCTTCCAGCAGGCGCTGCAGTTCCAGGATGGTCTTGCGCGGGATGATGACTTCCTGGCGCGAGCCGACACCAGCCGCTTCGTTTTCCAGCTCGACGCCGCAGTACGCCAGGCGGTGGCCGTCGGTGGCGACTGCCATGACCTTCTTGCCTTCCACCACCAGCAGCATGCCGTTCAGGTAGTAGCGGATGTCCTGCTGCGCCATGGCGAAGTGGACCATCGCCAGCAGGTGCTTGAAGGTCTTCTGCGGCAGGCTGACGCTGGCGTTGAATTCGCTGGCTTCGGCCACGGTCGGGAATTCTTCGGCGGCCAGCGTCTGCAGGGCAAAGCGGCTCTTGCCGGATTGCACGGTCATGCGCTTGTCGTTGAGCGACAGGGCGACGTCGCCGTCGGGCATGGCACGCAGGATGTCGAGCAGCTTGCGCGCGGCCACGGTGGTGGCGACGCTGTCATTGCCGACGCCGCATTCGGCATGCGTGGTGATCTGGATTTCGATGTCGGTCGACAGGAAGGATACGTTCGACCCGGACTTGCGAATCAGCAGGTTGGCCAGGATCGGGAGGGTGTGGCGGCGCTCCACGATGCCGCTCACGATTTGCAGCGGACGCAGCAGGTTGTCTCGCGAGGTTTTGACCAATTGCATTGAATTTATCCTTCGTCGTTTGTAATCGGCGACCGCAGAACGCAAACAACTCCAAATTCACTTAGGAATCAAGGAGTTAATGTGTCATTGTACCAAGGATAAGCCGCTGCGGTGAAGCGGGGCGGGACCGGCCGGCGGGCCAGCTGTGCCCAAAAAGCCACGCTGGCGCCAATCGTTCTTGCCATCCCGTCCCGACTCACCGCAAAGCCTTATCAGTGGCCACTTTCCGGACACTTGCCCCGGCGTCGCTGACGTTAATTCCCCAGGCGCCACGGGATGTCCGTGGCGCGCACCCTACAGTATGCCAGCCCGGCGGGGCTGGCCTTCCAAAACACCTTCCCGGTGGCGGGCCCGGGCATCGGCCAGCGATCAGCCCTTGAGCGTCTGCTCCAGCACGTGCAGCTCATGGTTGAGCTGCGCATCCTTGCTGCGTTCGTCGGCGATCTTGCGCACGGCGTGCAGCACGGTGGTGTGGTCGCGGCCGCCGAAGAGTTCGCCGATCTCGGGCAGGCTCTTCTGCGTCAGCTCCTTGGCCAGGTACATCGCGATCTGGCGCGGCCGGGCAATATTGGCAGGCCGCTTTTTCGAATACATGTCAGCGACCTTGATGTTGTAGAAATCCGCGCAGGTCTTCTGGATGTTCTCGACCGAGATCTGGCGGTTCTGCACGGTCAGCAGGTCCTTCAGCGCCTCGCGCGTCACCTCGATGGTGATGTCCTTGCCGTGGAAGTTGCTGAACGCCAGGATCTTGCGCAGCGCGCCTTCCAGCTCGCGCACGTTGGAGCGCAGGTGCTTGGCAACGAAGAAGGCGACTTCTTCCGGAACGTTGACGTTCTCGGCGGCGGCCTTCTTCATCAGGATCGCCACGCGCATTTCCAGCTCGGGCGGTTCGATCGCCACGGTCAGGCCGGAATCGAAGCGCGAGATCAGCCGGTCGTCGATGCCGGTGATTTCCTTGGGGTAGGTATCGCTGGTGATGATCACCTGCGCCCGGTTGGCGATCAGGGCCTCGAAGGCATAGAAGAACTCTTCCTGCGTGCGGTTCTTGCCGGAGAAGAACTGGATATCGTCGATCAGCAGCAGGTCCAGCGAGTGGTAGTAGCGCTTGAACTCGTCGAACGCCTTGCGCTGGTACGCCTTGACCACGTCGGACACGTACTGCTCGGCGTGGATGTAGCGGATGCGCGCGCGCGGGTTCTCCATCAGCATGTGGTTGCCGATGGAGTGGATCAGGTGGGTCTTGCCGAGGCCCACGCCGCCGTAGAGATACAGCGGGTTGTAGGACTTGCCCGGGTTGTTGGCGACCTGGATCGCCGCGGCCCTTGCCAACTGGTTGGCCTTGCCGGTGACGAAGTTGTCGAAGGTCAGGATCGGGTTCAGGCGCGAGCGCTCGTGGACCGTGTCGCTGGGCTGGTGGCCGGGCATCTGCCCGGCGCCGTTGCCCATCGCGGCATGCGGGTGCTGGCCCTGCTGCGGCGCGCGGTAGGAGCGGGCGCTGGCTTCGGCGGGGTCCATCTGGACCACGTCGATCTCGCCCAGGTCGGCGTTGTGCTGCTGATGGTGCTGCGGGTGGTGCTGGCCGGGATGCTGGCCCATGCCCTGGCCACGCGCGCCGGCCGGAACCGGGGCGGCGGACGGCATGCCGGCCGGGTTGCCGGTCGGGTGGCCATACTGCGGCTGGCCCAGGCCGTACGCGGCCGCGGTGGGGTATTCGCCAAAGCCGGGCTGCGTCGGCTGGCCTGGCATGGCAAACGGGGCCTGGCCGCCCATGGTCTGGCCGGGCTGGGCACCGGGGTAGCCACCCATGCCCGTACCCGGTGCTGCGTGATGTTCCATGCCGCCCGCGCCCATGCCGGGCTGGGCCGGCTGCATATAGGCAGCGGCGCGGCCGGAGGCGGCGGGATCGAGCACGAACTGGACGCTGACCTGCGCTTCCCAGTATTCGCAGGCGAGGGCGGTGATGCGCCCCGAAAACTGACTCTTGACCCAGTCGAGCTTGAAACGGTTGGGCGCGGCAATCCGCAGCGCATGCGTTTCTTCATCGAACGCAACGGGCGCCAGCGGCTTGATCCACGTTTTGAACTGTTGCGGCGTCAGCTCGCGCTCGAGTTGCGCGGCTGCCGCCTGCCAGAAATCTTGCATTGTTTGTTGTTGAGTAATCGCACCCGAGGCCGCCTTGCCAGCGGCACCGGGCACGCCACGGGCGGCGTATGCGCCGCGTGATCCGGGCCGCCTCGGCTTTATCGGGGGTCAGTTCCCGCCGCCGAGGCCTCCGCGCCATGCCATGCCGCCGCCAGCGAGCCTTCCGGCTCGCCGCACTGGCGTGCGTAAGTCATGCGTTGTCGCGGTGGGGGCCCGGGTTGCGCCTGCGCCACGCAGCCCGTGTTGTGTTTGGACCCGGATTGTACCCCCGCCCCTGAGTTATCCACAAAGGATAAGTCTGTGGACAACTTGTGCAAATGCAGTGGATTGATGTGCACAACCCCTGCTGCGGCGCGGGTTTCCGG
>JABFVP010000030.1 GCA_013362725.1 Cupriavidus sp. | reverse complement strand
GGACGATACGATCGACATTTCCACGAACGACGAGCCGGTGTGACGCGCCGCGCTGTAGCTGATCAGGATGCCGCCGAGGTCATAGTCGCGCATGCCCTCCAGCGCCGCGACCAGCCGCTCGCGGGTCAGGTCGGGGCCAGCGCGGCGCAGGCCTTCGACCAGCACCTTGGCCGACATGAAGCCCTCCATGCCGGCGTTGGACGGCTCCACGCCCTGCTGCTTCGCCAGGCTGCGGTATTCGCTGGCCAGCGTCATCTGGCTGGAGTTGGTGCCCGGCACCACCTGCGTGATGATCAGGCCGCGCGCGTCGTCGCCGAGTTCGCGAATAAAGGCATCGGCGGCATTGTTCGAGAGCGTGACGAACTGCGCCTCGCTGCCGGCGCGGCGCAACTCGCGGATGATGCGCGCCGCCTCCGAACCGGAGCCGATCACCAGCACCGCCTGCGGGTTGGCCTTGTGCATGGCCGCGACGCCCTGGCTGATGTCGCCCATGGGCCGGGCGAAGTTGACCGTCGCCGCCGGCTGCACGCCGCGAGCCTGCAGCGCGGTGCTGTAGCCCTCCAGCACGTCCTGGCCGAAACCGTCTTTCGCGTAGAAGATGCCGATGCGGCTCATGCCCGAAGTCGCCAGGTGGTTGATCGCGCGCGCCACTTCGTCCTGGTACTTGGCGCGCACGTTGAAGACATAGCGGTTCACCGGCCGGTGCAGCGTGATGGCACCGGTCAGCGGCGCGATCAGCGGCACCTTCTGCGCGGCGATGATGGGCAGGATGCTTTCGTTCTGCGGCGTGCCGCGCACCATGAACAGCGCGAACACCTTGTCTTCGTCGAGCAGCTTGCGCACGTTGTCGGGCGTGCGTTTGGCATCGAAGCCGTCATCGTAGGTGACCAGCTCGATGCGCCGCCCGGCGACGCCGCCGCTGGCATTGACCGTGCGCAGGTACACCTGCGCGCCGGCGATCTGCTCCTTGACCGAGCCCGCCACCGGCCCGGTGACGCCGGCCGACTGGCCGATGCGGATGGTGTTGCGGGTCACGCCCGCTTCCGCCCTGGCTGCCTGCGCTGCCCACCCCAGCGTGGCGGCCAGCACGCCGCACGCGATCCATTTCTCCTTCATTGTCTCGACCCTCCGCCTGGACGGCTGCTTTCGTTATTTTGTGGCGACGCCGCGAACAGGCTCGCGCGCCGTCACGCAAGGTACCGCATGCGTCCGACGTGGGCAAACCGGGAAAACAGGGGGTGTTGCAGCGGCATCACACCGGAACCGGGCGGTTCCGGTGCGGGCCGGTGCGCGCCGCGGGTGGCGCGCGCAGAGAGACGAGGCGGCGCCGGGTGGCGCCAGTCGACGGCAGGCGCCGGATCAGGGGAACGCCGGCACGGCCGGATCGACGCCGGCGAAGCTGGCTTCCGGATGCGCGTTGCGCAGCAGGGTTTCGATTTCCTCGACGCGGCTGCGCGGCACGTCCAGCATCAGCAGGATCTTGCCCGCCTCGATGTCTTTCTCGAACGCGCGCAGCCGGCTGTTGGGCGCGGAACTGCCGATCATGCTTGCGGCCCAGGCCCCGAACACCGCGCCCAGCACCGCCAGCACGCCGACCAGCCCCCACTGCGGGGTGTCGCTGACGATGGGGAACATCGCCACCACCACGCCGGCCACCACGCCCACGCCGCCGCCGACCATCAGGCCCATCTCGGCCGCGTGGACGATATCGGAAGTCTGGAACAGGTTGGCTTCATGCAGGCCGGTCATGTCGGCACCGTCGCGCGCCACGAAGTGGATGTGGCGGTTCTCGACGCGGGCGAGCAGCAGGTCGTCCATGGTGCGCCGGGCACTCGCCAGGTCGGGCAACAACCAGAAGATGCGTTTGCGCATGTCTCTCTCCTTGTACAGGCCGCACCACCGGTGAGGTTGAGGCTGGTCGGAAAGTACCGCTGGCGGCGCGGGGTTATTTCTTTGTACGCCGTTCATGGCACCAGCGCAAGGCGCGTTTCCGCGCTGACGCACGCTGCCGGCGGATGTGAAGCGCACGCGTGCCCCGCGCGGGCGGGGCACGCGTCACGTCTGCATTGTGGCCTTCAGAAAGTGATCGGCAGGCGCACATTGACCTGCAGGTCGGGCGTGTCGCGCGTCAGCCCCGCGCCCACCGACAGGTTGAGCGTATAGCGGTTGTTGAAGCGGTACGAATACCCCACCAGCAAGGTGCCCTGGGTCACGCGCACCGAGCCGGGCACGGTCATGCCGTTCTGCTTGGTCGGCCAGATGATGGCCTGGTCATAACCGATACTGAACGACGCCTTCTCGTTGAGCGACAGCCCCATGCCGAAGCTGAACTCGAAGATGTCGCCCGGCGCGATCTTGCCCAGGTTCTCCTTCTCGCCGTTGAGCACGGTGCGGCTGACGTTGTTGCGCGCAAAGTTGTGCAGGTAGCTGAAGGTGCCGAAGAACACCGCCGGATCGGTCGGCAGCAGCCACGTGATGCCGGGCTGGATCGCCTGGAAGCCGGTGCCGGTGGGCAGCCCCAGCGGCAGGCCGGTGCCGGTGGCATTGCCCACGCAGCGCGTCACGCAATCGGTCACCACCTCGAACGGGTCCTTGCCGGTGGCGGACTTGTAGCGCAGCCAGCCGACGAAATACGGAATCCGCTCGTTGCCGTAGTTGAGCTGGTAGCGCACCGTCGCCTCGACATCGCCCAGGCCCTTGCCGCTGGAATTGAACACGTTGTCGACCGCGGTGCCGGTGAACACCTCGCGGCTGATGGTCGAGCCCGAGGTCTGCACGTACGGCACCTTGGCCTCGATCTCGAGCCGCTTGGTGACGCCGTAGCGCAGCGCGATCGATTCGATATAGGTCGAGGTCTTGACCTCGCGCACATCGATCAGCCCGATCAGGATCGCCGGGATGATCGAGTAGCCGACCAGCGCGACCCGGTTGTTCGACGAATAACCGTACTGGAAGCCCGGCTCGACCACGAACTTGCCCTCGCCGGTCAGCACCCCGGGCTGGTCGATCAGCGGCGCCACCTCGGGCGGGCGCTGGTCGCTCTCGGGCGGACGGCCCACGGGCTCTTCCATGGCCACCGTTTGCGGACCGGCGGACTCGCCCTGCTGCGCCCCGGGCTGCGGGCCCTGGGCGATGACTTGTCGTGGACCGTTGGCCAGACCCGGCGCGCCCTGCGTGGCACTGGCGGCCGCTGCCGCGGTGGCGGCAGTGGTGGCATTGGTGGCATTATCGGCCGGCATCACGCCGGGCCCGGAGCGCTGCCCGCCGCGCTTGGTGGCCAGCACCTCGGTGCCGATCACGCTGCGCAGTTCGCGGATCACTGCCTCCTGCTCGGCCAGCGCCCGCTTCATGGCATCGAGCTGGCTGGCCTGGTCGGCGAGTTCCCTCTGCAGGGATTCCAGTCCGGCCGCGGGTGGCCCCGCTTCCGGCGGCGTCTGGGCCTGCGCCAGTCCGCCGAGCAACAGCAACGTCGAGCATCCGGCATTGCGGATGCCCTGCATCGACCGCTTCTTCATCACGTCTTCCTCCCCCGGACGGCAGGCTGTTATGCAGGAGCCTGCGACCTGTACTGCCTGCTACCTCGCTAACGGCTATCTCATGCTCGCGGCCCGCAGCAGCGCATTGTTCAGCGCCGTGTTGGCCAATTGCGACCGGAAGGCCTGCAGCGTATTGACGCTTGCGTCGATTGTCATCAGGCTCCGGATGCTCTGGTTGTTCAGCGTGTTCTGGATCACGGTCACCGGCGTACCCGCCAGTGCTCCCACCGATGCGGCATTGCCCGGGCCGTTCTGGATCACGTTGAGCAGCCCGTTGGTGACGACCTGGCCCGTGGCGGTGCTTACGGCGGTCGCCGGCAGGCCAGCCGCACCCGCGCCACCGGCGCCACCCGCGGCACCTGCGGCACCCGCGGCACCGGCGCTGGCAGAGGCACTGCCATTGGCCACT
>JABFVP010000599.1 GCA_013362725.1 Cupriavidus sp. | reverse complement strand
CTATCCCACTTCTTTATCGACCGGCCGATCTTCGCCTCGGTGCTGTCCATCATCATCGTGGTGGGCGGCCTGGTGGCGCTGACCAAGCTGCCGATCGCACAGTTCCCCGAGATCACGCCGCCGTCGATCACGGTCAGCACCAAGTATCCGGGCGCCAGCGCCGAGGTGGTGGCGCAGAACGTGGCCGCGCCGATCGAGCAGCAGGTCAACGGCGCCGACAACATGATGTACATGAACTCGTCGAGCTCCTCCACCGGGGACATGACGCTGAACGTGTATTTCGAGATCGGCACCGACCCGCAGCTGGCGCAGGTGGACGTGCAGAACCGCGTCAACCTGGCGCTGCCGACCTTGCCGGATGCGGTCACGTCGCAGGGCGTGTCGGTGCAGAAGCGCTCGTCGGCGTTCATGATGGTGATCGCGCTGTATTCGCCCGACAACAGCTACGACCAGACCTTTGTCGGCAACTACGCCAACATCTATGTGCTGGACGCGCTCAAGCGCATTCCGGGCGCCAACCAGGCGTCGATCTTCGGCAGCCCCGACTACGCCATGCGCATCTGGCTGCGGCCGGACCGCATGGCGTCGCTCGGCATCACCGTGGAAGACGTCAAGAACGCGGTCAGCGCGCAGAACCAGCAGTATTCCGCGGGGCGCATCGGGCAGTCGCCCACCGACGGCGAGGTCAAGCTGACCTTCCCGATCGCCACCACGGGCCGCATGACCGAGCCCGCCGAGTTCGAGAACATGATCCTGCGCGCCCAGTCGGGCGACGCCGCGCTGGTGCGCCTGAAGGACGTGGGCCGGGTCGAGCTGGGCCAGAAGGACTACTCGCTGCGCAGCCGCTACAAGGGCAAGACCGCGACGCTGATGGCGGTCTACCAGCAGCCCGGCGCCAATGCGCTCGACGTGGCCAGGCAGGTTCGCGGCACGCTGGAAGAGCTGAAGAAGTCTTTCCCGCCCGGACTGGAGTATGAGGTGGCGCTGGACACCACCGAGTTCGTGCAGGAGTCGATCGGCGAGGTGGTGCACACGCTGCGCGACGCGGTGATCCTGGTGATCCTGGTGGTGTACCTGTTCCTGCAGAGTTTCCGCGCCACGCTGGTGCCGATCCTGGCGGTGCCGGTGTCGATCATCGGCGCCTTCGTCGGCATGAGCCTGTTCGGCTTCTCGGTCAACATGCTGACGCTGTTCGGCATGGTGCTGGCGATCGGCATCGTGGTCGACGACGCGATCGTGGTGATCGAGAACGTCGAGCGCAACATGACCGAGTTCAACCTGCCGCCCAAGGAAGCCGCCAAGCGCGCCATGGACGAGGTCAGCGGGCCGGTGGTGGCGATCGTGCTGGTGCTGCTGGCGGTGTTTATCCCGGTGGCGTTCCTGTCGGGCATCACCGGGCAGCTGTACAAGCAGTTCGCGGTCACGCTGGCGGTATCGGTGGTGCTGTCCGGCGTGGTGGCGCTGACGCTGTCGCCGGCGCTGGCGGCGATCCTGCTCAAGCCGGGCGAGCAGAAGAAGAACCGCTTCTTCCGCTGGTTCAACGCGAACTTCGACCGCCTGATCGAGCGCTATGACGCCACCAACCAGGCCGTGATCCGGCGCACGGTGGTGTCGCTGGGGGTGATCGTGGCGATGCTGGCGGCGATCGGGCTGATGTTCGCGCGCATCCCGTCGTCGTTCCTGCCGGTAGAGGACCAGGGCTACCTGCTGGGCGCGGTGATCATGCCCGATGCGGCCAGCCTGGACCGCACCCAGGCGCTGTCGCGCCGCGCCGAGGACTGGTTCTCCAGACAACCGGGCGTGGCCGCGGTGGCGGCGCCGACCGGCTTCAGCCTGATCGATTCGCAGAACAAGTCCAACGCCGGCACGCTCTTTGTCTCGCTCAAGGGGTTCAGTGAGCGCGGCGACGGCGAAAGCGCGGCCGAGCTGATCGCCAACGCCAAGAAGGAGTTCTCCACCTACCAGGAAGGCGTGGTGATTCCGATCAACCCGCCTTCCATTCCCGGCCTGGGCACCACCGGCGGCTTCGAGTTCTGGCTGCAGAGCACCGGCGACGGCACCTACCAGCAACTCGAAGCCCGGGTGCGCGCCTTTATCGCCAAGGCGCACCAGCGGCCCGAGCTGACCGGCGTGAACTCGACCATCAACACGCGCTCGCGCCAGCTGATGGTGGAGGTGGACCGCGAGCGCTCCGAGACCCAGGGCGTGCCGGTGGAGCAGGTCTACTCGGCGCTGCAGACCATGTTCGGCTCGCTCTACGTCAGCCAGTTCCCGAAGAACAGCCGCCTGTTCCAGGTGATCCTGCAGGCCGAGCCCGACTACCGCTCGCGCCCCGAGGATATCGACAAGGTCTACGTGCGCAACCGCAACGGCGAGATGGTGCCGATCAAGGCCGTCACCACCGTCCGCTACGTGCCAGGCGCCGACATAGTCACGCGCTTCAACAACTTCCCGGCCGCCAAGATCATGGGCGACGCCGCGCCTGGCTACAGCTCGGGCCAGGCGCTGCGGGCGATGGAGGACATTGCGAAGGAGGTGCTGGGCGAGGGCTACAGCTACGCATGGAGCGGCCAGGCGTACGAGGAAAAGACCGCGGGCTCGACCGCGATCTATGTGTTCGCCTTTGCCTTGCTGATGGTGTTCCTGATCCTGGCGGCGCAATACGAAAAGTGGTCGTTGCCGATCGGCGTGCTGCTGGCGGTGCCGTTCGCGCTGTTCGGCGCGCTGCTGGCGATCCTGCTGCGCGGCATGCAGAACGATGTGTACTTCCAGATCGGCCTGACCGTGCTGATCGCGCTGGCGGCCAAGAACGCCATCCTGATCTTCGAGTTCGCGGTGGAGATGCGCCACAAGGAAGGTCTGAGCGCCTACGACGCCGCGCTGCACGCGGCCAGGCTGCGGCTGCGGCCGATCATCATGACCTCGCTGGCGTTTATCCTGGGCTGCGTGCCGCTGGCGATTGCCAGCGGCGCGTCGGCGGCGAGCCGCCAGTCGCTCGGCACCGGCGTGATCGGCGGCATGCTCGGGGCCACGGTGATCGCGCTGTTCTTTATCCCGCTGTTCTTCTGGGCGCTGGAGACGCTGTCCGAGCGCAAGCCGAAGGCCAAGGGGGCCGCGCCGACTACCACCACGCCACCCCCAACGCCCCCGGCCACGCCGCCGACGGGAGAGCCGTCATGAGCGCGCGCCACAAGCTGGCCGGCGCCTGCCTCGCCGCGCTGCTGGGCGGCTGCGCGATCGGCCCCAGCTACCAGCGCCCCGAGACCCCGGACCCGGCGCAGTACCGCCTCGACACCGGCGTGCTGACGGTGGCCGCCGACAGCGCCTGGTGGGACAGCTTTGGCGACCCGGTGCTCAATGCACTGGTGGAAGCGGCGCTGCGCAGCAACTACGACGTGCGCATCGCCGCGGCCCGCATCGACGAGTTCCGCGGCCAGCTGATGGTGGCGCGCAGCGGCTTCTTCCCGCAGCTGGGGCTGTCCGCGTCGGCGGCGCGCCAGCGTGCCGGCACCTTCAACGGCACGCCGTTCGCCGGGCTCGACGGTCCGCGCAATTCTTACCAGCTGCTGGCCAATGCCAGCTGGGAACTGGACCTGTGGGGCCGCATCCGGCGCCAGGCCGAGGCCGCCGAAGCCGAGCTGTGGAATGCCGAGTACGGGCGCCGCGGCGTGGTGCTGGCGCTGGCGGCGTCGGTGGTGCAGGGCTATGCCACGCTGCGCGGGCTCGACGCGCAGCTGGAGATCGCGCAGCAGACGCTGGCGTCGCGCGCCAGCGGGCTGGATATCTTCCGCCAGCGCTACCAAGGCGGCGTGATCTCGCAGGTGGAACTGGCGCAGGCGGAAAACGACTACTACTCGACCGAGGCGTCGATCCCGCCGCTGCGCACCGCCAACGCCCAGACCGAGAATGCGCTGTCGCTGCTGCTGGGACGCGAGCCGGGTCCGGTCGAGCGCGGCAA
>JABFVP010000638.1 GCA_013362725.1 Cupriavidus sp. | reverse complement strand
GCCACCTGCAGCGGGCGCATGCGCTTGGTCACCACGGCCGTGGCCGGGATGTAGCCGCGCCGCGTGGTGATCCTGACCGTATCGCCATGGGCAATGCCCTTGTCGGCGGCCAGCTTCTCGCCGATTTCGACGAACTGCTCGGGCTGCAGCATGGCGTTCAGGTGCGAGTGCTTGGTCCAGTGGCGGAACAGCTCGGTTACGGAATAGGTCGTGGCGACATAAGGGAAGTCGGTGCGGTTGCCCAGCCGCTGCGCATCGTTCTGGAAAATGCGCGCGGTCGGGTTGTGGGTGACCCTGGCATGCAGCGGGTTTTTTGCGAGCGGGCTCTCGACCGGCTCGTAGTGTTCGGGGAAGGGGCCGTCGATCATGCCTCCGGCGGAGAACAGCCGGCCCACGCCTTCGGGCAGCATGATGAACGGGCCGACTGGTGTGCCCGGCGCCGCGGTCAGCGGAAAATCGGGCACGTCCGCCCCCGTCCATTGCCGGCCGTTCCAATGCAGGATCTGGCGCCTGGGGTCCCAGGGCCTGCCCATCTCGTCCATCGAGGCGCGGTTGTAGAGGATGCGGCGGTTGGCGGGCCAGGACCAGGCCCAGCCGGGCGTATTGCCGAGCCCGGTGTCGGTGTTGTCGCGCCTGGCCATCTGGTTGCCGGCCTCGGTCCAGGAGCCGGTGAAGATCCAGCAGTAGCTCGAGGTGGTGCCGTCGTCGCGCAACTGCGCGAACGAATCCAGCAGCTGGCCCTTGCGCAGGACCTTGTTCCCGCTCTCGTCAAATACGTCCGCGAGCGCGTAGCCGTTGGCCTCCTTGGCCATTTCCTCGGGATGCGGGTGTTGGGGGTCGTGATAGGTGTCGGCGTCCCAGCTCATGTGCAGCACCTGCTCGGGACACGCACCGCCTTCGGTTTCGTAAAGCCGGCGCAGCTCCATCATGATGCCGCCGAGGATGGCCGGGTCATGCCGCGCCTCGCCGGGCGGCTGCTGGCCGGCGTAGTGCCATTGCAGCCAGCGGCCGGAATTGACCACGGTGCCGTCCTCCTCGGCGAAGCAGCTCGACGGCAGCCGGAACACCTCGGTCATGATCTCCTCGGTCCTGACGTCGTTGAACTTGCCTTCGTTGCGCCAGAAGTTGGAGGTCTCGGTCACCAGCGGGTCGATCACCACCAGGAACTTCAGTTTCGACAGCGCGGCGGAGGACTTGTTCTTGTCCGGCATCGCCGCCAGCGGGTTGAAGCCCTGGACGATATAGCCGTTGACCTTGCCTTCGTACATCAGGTCGAAGTACGCCAGCATGTCGTAGCTGCGGTCCCATTTCGGCAGCAGGTCGTAAGCCCAGTCGTTCTGCGCCGTGGCATGCTTGCCGAACAGGTTCTTCTGCAGCGAGACGAAGAGCTTCGGCAGGTTCTTCCAGTAGTTGACCTGGTCAGGCAGCAGCGCCCCGGGCGTGGCATCCGCCAGGTATTGCTTCAGCGTCTGCTGGCCGTCGGTGGGCAAGTCCATGTAGCCAGGCAGCCGTACCGACAGCAGGCCCAGGTCGGTATAGCCCTGGATATTGGAGTGCCCGCGCAGCGCGTTCACGCCGCCGCCGGCCATGCCGACATTGCCCAGCAGCAGCTGGATCATCGCCGCGCCGCGGATGATCTGCGCGCCGCCGGTGTGGTGCGTCCAGCCCAGCGCATACAGCCACGTCAGGGTCTTGTCCTTGGCCGCGCACGTGCCCACGATCTCGGCGATCTGCAGGAAGTCGGCCTGTTTCACACCGGTGATTTCCTCGACCTTCTCCGGCGTGTAGCGCGATACGTGCTGCTTCAGCAGGCTCAGCACGCAGCGCGGATGGCGCATCGACGGGTCGCGCCGGGCGTTGCCCGCGCCGTCGAGTTCATAGGTCCACGACGACTTGTCGTAGCGCTTCCTTTCGGCATCGAAGCCCGAGAACAGCCCCTCGTCGAAGCCGAAATCCTCGCGCACGATCAGCGCTGCGTTGGTGTACGCGCGCACGTAATCGTGCTGGATCTTGTCATGCTGCAGCAGCCAGTTGACCAGGCCCATCAGGAACGCGGTGTCCGAGCCCGCGCGGATCGGCGAGAAGATGTCGGCCACCGCGGCGGTACGGTTGAAGCGCGGATCGACGACGATGACCCTGGCCTTGTTCCGGATCTTGGCCTCGATCACCCACTTGAAGCCGACAGGATGAGCCTCCGCGGGGTTGCCGCCCATGACCATGACGACATTGGCGTTCTTGATGTCCACCCAGTGGTTGGTCATCGCGCCGCGCCCGAACGACGGGCCCAGTGCGGATACCGTGGGCCCGTGGCACAGCCGCGCCTGGCAATCCAGTGCCAGCATGCCCAGGGAGCGGGCAAACTTGAAGTCGAGCACGCCGGTTTCGTTGGAGGCCGCCGACGAGGCGAGCATGCCCGAACTGAGCCAGCGGTTCACCAGCTGGCCTTTCTCGTTGCGCGCGATAAAGTGCCGGTCGCGGTCGTCCTTGAGCAGGCGCGCGATGCGCCGGGTGGCGTCGTCCCAGCTGATGCGCACCCATTCCTTCGACCCCGGTGCGCGGTATTCCGGGTACTGCAGCCGGTTTTTCGAATGGACGATGTCGAGCAGCCCCGCGCCCTTGGGACACAGCGAACCGCGGCTGACCGGGTGGTCGGGATCGCCCTCGATGTGGAAGATGCGGGGTTTCGCGTTCCTCGCGCCATCCCCGAGCGAATACATCAACAGCCCGCAACCGACCGAGCAATAGGTGCAGTTGTTGCGCGTCTCCTTCGCGCGCAGCAGCTTGTAGGGCCGCACGCCCGCGGGCGTTTGCGCACAGGCGGGCGCCATGCCAAGGGCCGCGGCGGAAGCCGCGACAGAACCGGCGCCAAGGATCTTGAGGAACCGCCGGCGTCCAATGCTGGTGGGTGTCGTCATCGTGGTCTCATCGTCATTTTTTCCGCCGGCCCGCGGATGAACGGGCCCGGGGGTCTCCGCCTTTCTTATGTCCGACAAGGAATGAACGCGCGCGCAGCCCCGCTGCGCAGGGTTGCGCAGTGGCAGTGAGAGCCATCCTTGATGGGAATTGCTGCCTTGGGGCAGCGTGTCAGGTCGTCTCCGGGCGTCGGGTCAGCGTTGCCGCGACCGCCAGCGTCGCCAGCATGTCCCGCGCCTTTTGCGCAAAGATAGCCGCGTGCCAACCGAAGGACAATTCAGCGATTCTTTGCCGGGCCATAAGCAATCCGTTAAGTGACGGATCTGGCGCGAGAGGGTCGGCCGGCGCCCGCACCGCTCGGTCGAAGGGGTCCATGAACACCGTTTCTAGGGCACATGCTTTCCCTACATAGCGCCCCTGCGGCAGCCGCCTTTGCTGCAATCTAATGGGCCCGCCCGAAGCGCTGCCCATGAAACGCACCACCACCATTCCCACGCCGCCGCCCGATGCCGCGCACATCCTGGTGCCGGCCGACGTGCCGGCGGGCAATGGCTGTGCCGATGACCGCAATTTCGTCACGGCGCTGGCGCGCGGCATGGAGCTGCTGCGCGCGTTCGGGCCGCAGGACGATTACCTCGGCAATGCCGAGCTGTCGCGGCGCACGGGCATTCCGCGGCCGACGGTGTCGCGGCTGACCTATACGCTGGCGACGCTGGGTTACCTGACCTATATCGAAGCGACGGAAAAATACCGGCTGGGGCAGGGGGCGATGGTGCTGGGGCACCGCTATGTCGCTGGCGCCGGCATCCGCGAGATCGCGCAGCCGCTGATGCAGTCGCTGGCGTTTGCGACGGATTGCACGGTGGCGCTGGCAATGCCGGACCGCCATGCCATGGTCTACCTGGAAAGCTGCCAGCCGCGCGGCGCGCTGGTGATCCGGCTGGCGCCGGGGGCGCGGCTGCCGATGGCCACCTCGGCGATCGGGCGGGCGTGGCTGGCGGGATTGGACGCCGATCATCGTGAGGCCGCGCTGGCGGAGCTGGCCCGGC
>JABFVP010000506.1 GCA_013362725.1 Cupriavidus sp. | reverse complement strand
CAACGCGATGGTGAAGACCGGGGAGCCTTGGCAAAATCGCTTGTCGACTTGACACGGTTGCTCTCCCGCAAGCGGGAGAGGGAGTACGCAAGCGGGAATTGGAAAGTTCGAGGCCATTGATGACGCTGCGGGTTTTCTCCCCTCTCCCGCTTGCGGGTGAGGGGCCGGGGGAGAGGGCCGGCGCATCCACGAAGTCAACCGCATCTATCCGCGCGGCCCAACCTCATCCTTCGGAATTCCGCGATGAACCCAATCTCAACGTGTTGGCATCGCTGCGAAACACCATCGGATACTCGCGCGCTTGCGCCGCCGCCAGCCGGCCCTCCAGCACGATCTCGCGCAGCCGCCCGTGCCCGGGCGCCTGCGCGCAGGCCGGGTCGGTCGCGGCGGCATCGCCGGTGACCAGGAAGGCCTGGCAGCGGCAGCCGCCCAGGTCTGCCTCGCTGTGCTCGCACGAGCGGCACGGTTGCGGCATCCACTGCGTGCCGCGAAAGCGGCGGAAGGCGTCGCTGTGGTGCCAGATGTCGTGCAAGGTTTCGGACCTGACGCTGGGCAGTGCCAGGTCCGGCAGCATGCGCGCCGCGTGGCACGGCAGCGCGGTGCCGTCCGGTGCCACGCCCAGGAAGGTGGTCCCCCAGCCGTTCATGCACTTCTTCGGCCGTTCCTCGAAATAATCCGGCACCACGAACAGGATCTGGCATTGCCGGCCGATGCGCGCGCGGTACTGCTGCACCACGGCCTCGGCCTCGCGCAGCTGTTCCCGCGTCGGCATCAGTGCCAGCCGGTTCTCCCAGGCCCAGCCGTAGTACTGCGTATTGGCCAGTTCCAGGTACTCGGCACCGAGCTGCAAGGCCAGCTCGATGATGGTGCCGAAGTGCGGCAGGTTGTGCCGGTGCAGCACGCAGTTCATCACCATCGGATAGCCGTGCGCCTTGATCAGCCTGGCCACGCGCTGCTTCAGATCGAACGTGCGCGTGCTCGACAGGAAGTCATTGAGTTCGCGCGTCGAGTCCTGGAATGACAGCTGGATATGGTCCAGGCCAGCCTCGCGCAGCGCCGCCAGGCGGGCGTCGGTCAGGCCCACGCCCGAGGTGATCAGGTTGGTGTAGAAGCCCAGGCCGCGCGCATGGCGCACCAGGATTTCCAGGTCCTTGCGCAGCAGCGGCTCGCCGCCGGACAGGCCCAGCTGCACCGCGCCCAGCGCGCGCGCCTGCGTGAACACGTCGCACCACTGCGCGGTATCGAGTTCGTCGGCATGGCGGGCATAGTCGACCGGATTGGAGCAGAACGCGCAGTGCAGCGGGCAGCGGTAGGTCAGCTCGGCCAGCAGCCACAGCGGCGGGCCGGGCGGCGCCGGCTCAGACCAGCCAGCCGCGTTCGGTGGCATGTTTGACAAAGGCATGGACCTCCGGCGCGATGCCCTGCACGCCGAAAGCGGCCTGCAGGTCGTCGATCAGCATGTCGAGGGTATGGTTGCCGTCGCAGCGCTGCAGGATCGCAGCGGCGCTGTGGTTGAGCGTGACCATCCCTTCCGGATACAGCAGCACCCAGCTTTGCTGGGAGTCCTCCCACTGCAGCCGGAAGGTGCGGTGCAGGGTCGGGGTGGCGAGGTCTTGCGTGCCGGCGCTCATGACTGCGCCTGCTGGATGGCATCGAGCATCGACCACAGCACGTCGAGCTTGAACTGCAGGATATCCAGCGCGCGCTGCTGTTGCGCGGCGCTGCGGAAATGGTCCAGCGTCACGCGCAGGCCATGGTCGACGTCGCGCTGCGCCAGCGGGATGCGCGAGCGGAAATAGTCCAGTCCGCCGGCCTCGATCCACGGGTAATGCGTGGGCCAGCCGGCGAGCCGCTCCTGGTGGATCTTCGGCGCGAACATCTCGGTCAGCGACGAGCACACCGCTTCCTGCCACGGCGCGTGGCGCGCGAAGTTGACATAGGCGTCGACGGCGAAGCGCACCCCGGGCAGCACGTGACGGTGGTCCAGCAGCGCGTCGCGCTCCAGGCCGACGGCCTGGCCCAGCCGCAGCCAGGCCTCGATGCCGCCGGGCTCGGTGTCGGTACCGTCATGGTCGAGGATGCGCACCACCCACTCGCGGCGCGTGGCGCGGTCCGGGCAGTTGGACAGGATCGCGGCATCCTTGAGCGGGATGCTGGCCTGATAGTAGAAGCGGTTGGCCACCCAGGCGCGGATCTGCGCGGGCGTGCATTGGCCTGCCGACATGCGCTGGTTGAACGGATGGTGGATGTGGTAGCCGCTTTCGCGGGCGCGCAGGCGCGCCTCGAATTCGGCCGGGGTCAAGGCAACGGTGGCTGTCATAGCGCGATTTCCATGCCGTCGTAGGCCAGCTCGATGCCGTGCCGGGCCAGCTCGGCACGCTCGGGCGAGTCTTCCGCCAGCACCGGATTGGTGTTGTTGATGTGGATGAGGATCTTGCGTTTGGCGGGCAGGCGATCCAGCACCGCGATCATCCCGCCCGGCCCGGACAGGGCCAGGTGGCCCATGTCGGCGGCGCTGCGCGTGGAGTAGCCCAGCGCCCGCATTTCGTCGTCGCGCCAGAAGGTGCCGTCGACCAGCACCACGTCGGCGCGGCGCAGCTGCGCGAACACATGGTCGTCGACCTGGCCCAGCCCGGGCGCATAGAAGGCGCTGCGCCCGCTGCGGCGGTCTTCGATGCGCAGGCCGATGTTGTCGCCGGTTTGCGGCGCATGGCGCCTGGGTGAGTAGGGCGGCGGCTTGCTGTGCAGCGGGACCGCGGTCAGCGCTACGTTATCCAGCGGCGGCACCGAGAACGCCGTGCCGTCGCAGGGCAATGCATGTTGCCGCAGCCCGCAGTAGTGCGACAGGATGCGGGTCAGCGGAAACGCCCCGGCCAGGTCTTCCAGCACGCTGGCGGTGGCGTAGAGCGGCAGCGACTGCCGGTGCTCGCGCAGCATCAGCAGGCCGGTGACGTGGTCGATCTGCGCGTCCATCAGCAGCACTGCGGCGATCGCGGTATCGCGCCCGGCGCGCGCGGGCTGCAGCGCGGGGGCCTGGCGCAGCTGCTGCAGGATGTCGGGCGAGGCATTGACCAGGATTGCTTCGGCGCCGTCGCCGCACAGCGCGATCGACGATTGCGTGCGCGGCGTGGCGCGCACGGTGCCGCGGCGCACGCCGTCGCAGTTGCGGCAATTGCAGTTCCATTGCGGGAAGCCGCCGCCGGCGGCCGATCCCAGTACCCGGATGGTGGTCATGGCTCGAGCGCTCGATGTGGATCGCGGCGTCACCGCGCAGGCGCCATGCCGGTAACCACCGGCGGCGCCTGCCTGCGGCAAGCCGAGGCCGCTCAGCGGTTGGCGATATACATGGTGATTTCAAAGCCGAGCCGCAGCTCGGTGTAAGCGGGCGTGGTCCAGGTCATGTCGGTCTCCTTGGGTGGCATGGTTAGTGATTAGCGTCACGGCATCGCAGCGTGCCTGCCGCAATGCCCGGAAAGGCAACAACCATGCCCGACGCCACCCTGGACCACACCGTCTTCCACCTGCGCACACGTGACGCCCAGCGCCTGCACGTGCGGCTGAGCGGCCCGCCGCACGGCGAGCCCTGGCTGGTGTTGCACGGCGGTCCGGGCAGCGGCTGCGCCGCGTCGATGGCTGCATGGTTCGACCCGCAACGGCACCGCGTGGTGATGCCGGACCAGCGCGGTGCCGGCGGCTCGGCCCCGGCAGGCAGCCTGCGGCGCAACAACGTCGGCGCGCTGCTGGCCGACCTGGAGCAGCTGCGCGCGGCCCTTGGCATCGCGCGCTGGGGCGTGGTGGGGGGATCGTGGGGCGCGGCGCTGGCGCTGGCCTACGCCGCGCGCTACCCGCATGCGGTCGCGGCGCTGGTGTTGCGCGGCGCCTTCCTGACCGGGCACGACGACGTGCTGGGCTTGATTGCACCGCGCGCCGGCAGCGGCCTGCTGCGCCGTGTCCTGCCGCCAG
>JABFVP010000143.1 GCA_013362725.1 Cupriavidus sp. | reverse complement strand
AGGTAGAAGTAATGCACGACCAGGCGGGCCGCCACCGAGGCCACGCTGATCGCGGCATGGAAGGGCAGCGCGTTGAGCACGGCATCTGCGCCGGCCAGCAGCGCGGCACAGGTGCCGGGCTCGGTGGGATCGCCGGCGCGCGCCAGCACGCCGCGCGGCAGGCCATCGAGGCGGCGCCCGTCATGGTCGACCACGCTGACGCGGTAATCGCCGCTGTCGTGCAGCATGGCCGCGATGGTGCGGCCGATCTTGCCGGCGCCCAGCACCGTCACGTGCAGCGGGCGGGCCGCCTTGGGCAGGTCGCGCGGGGCCTGCCGGCCGAGGTTCGAGGCTTGCATGGTGTCTCCGTCCACAAGAAAAAAGGATTCCCGTTGAGTGGAGTATGGATAGCCCGGCCGCCACAATGAAGGCACAAGAACGACGAAAAACCGCCATAATCGAACGAAACGACGAAGCGTCCCGACGCAATGACCGAACTCGACACCACCGACCGCCATCTGCTGTCGCTGCTGCAGGCCAACGCCCGCGAAAGCGCCGCCAACCTGGCCCGGCGCCTGGGGATCGCGCGCACCACGGTGGTGGCGCGCATCGCGCGGCTGGAGCGCAGCGGCGTGATCGCCGGCTATGGCGTGCGGCTCGGCCAGCGCATGGAAGACAACGCCATCCTGGCCTATTGCGGCCTGTCGGTGCAGCCCAAGGCCGCGCCCGCGATCCTGCGCGCGCTGCAGCGGCTGCCCGAGATCGAAGAGGTCAACTCCGTCAGCGGCCCGGTCGACTACCTGGTGGCGATCCGCTGCGACACGCATGACCGGCTCGACCGGCTGCTCGACGAGATCGGCATGCTCGACGGCGTCAACCACACCACCACCTCGATCGTGCTGGCGCGCAAGCTCGACCGCCGGCGCGCCGCCGGCTGACGCGGTATGCTGCCAGACCCATCAGCCATTGCGGAGCTATAGAACATGAACAACCCGATCCGTGTCGCCGTGGGCGGCGTGACCGGCTGGGCCGGCGGCGAACTGGCGCGCGGCGTGGCCCATGCGGCCGACATGACCCTGGTGGCGGGCCTGTCGCGCGGCGCCGCCGGCCAGGCCCTGGCGCAGCTGACCGGCCATGCCGATACCCCGGGCGTGGCCGCCGCCAGCATCGAAGCGCTCGGCCAGACGCCGTACGACGTCTACGTCGAATACACCAGGCCCGGCATTGCCAAGCACAACATCCTGCAGGCGCTGGCGCACGGCGCGCACGTGGTGGTCGGCACCTCCGGGCTGAGCGACGACGACTATGCCGAGATCGACGCGGCCGCGCGCCAGGCCGAGCGCGGCGTGCTCGCCTGCGGCAACTTCGCCATCACGGTGGTGCTGCTGCAGAAGTTTGCCGAGATGGCGGCGCGCCACCTGGAGCACTGGGAAATCATCGACTACGCCAAGGCCGGCAAGATCGACGTGCCCTCGGGCACGGTGCGCGAGCTGGCGTACCGGCTCGGCCAGGTCAAGGCCGCCGCGCAGGCGGTGCCGGTCGACCAGGTCAACGGCCCCAGGGAAACCCGCGGCGCCACCATGTCCGGCTCGCAGGTGCATGCGGTGCGGCTGCCCGGCTACCAGCTGGGCGTGGAAGTGATCTTCGGCGCCGACGGCCAGCGCCTGCACCTGAAGCACGAGGCCGGTGACGGCTCCAAGCCCTATGTTGCCGGCGCGCTGCTGGCGATCCGCAAGGTCCACACCGTGCGCGGCGTGGTGCGCGGGCTGGACCAGGTGATGGAAGGACTGTGAGGCTGCCGGCTGGCGCAGCGCCGCCTGCCTGTGCTGCTACCAGCTGCCCGGCTTTTCCGGCTTGGCCGGCGCCTTCGGCGCGGGCTTGGCCGCAGCGGCCTTGCCCTTGGCCGCCGGCGCAGAGGCCGGATTGAGCTGCTTGTCGACCTCGGCGTCCTTGTCCGCCATCAGCGCGCGCGCCTGCGGCAGCAGCATCTCGATGGTGCCGGTGCTGGGGTCTTCCGGCATCGCGTACAGCTCCACCGTCAGCGGCCGCTGCATCCAGCCGGCATGCAGCGTCTTGACGGTCTTGCCGGCCTTGTCGCGCATGTCCTGCTGCTCCTGACGGAACGGCTTGCCGTACAGCGCGCTGATGCTGTCGGCAGCGGCCTGCTGCGAATCGGCGCCGGCGGTCGGCACCACCAGTCCGACCAGCGCATTGCGGTCGACAAAGGCCACTACATAGGGGCCATCCATGAACCCCGGGCGCTGCGCGCGCGGCACGCCGACCTGGCGCATCAGGCCATCGCCCTTCAGTTCGACGCAATAACCGGTGACATCGCGGCCGTCGGGCGAGCGCTTGTCGGCGCAGTCGGGCAGCGCCGGCAGCGGGTTGCCGATTTCCAGCATGGCCAGCAGCGGCGCCAGCGCGCTGTTTTGGGCCTGGGCCGAGGGTTGGGCGGCCGGTGCGGAGGCAGGGGCAGCGAGGGCAGCAGCATTGGCGCCGGCGGCGCCGAGCAGGCCGGCAAGCGCCAGCCCGGCAACGGGGAATTTCAAAACGGACTCCTGGTGTAAGGCTCCGGGTTGGAGCCCGCCCCCGCCGGGTGGTTCCTGCACGGCGCGCGATCGTGGCGAACCGCTCACATCTGCCATGACGACAAAGGGGCGTGCGCTAGCTTACCTGATGGCGCCGGCGCCGCCGCCACTTGCGCGCCGCGCGGGTATTAACCCGCCGCCGCCTTGCGCGTCAGCGCCAGGGCCTCGCGCCGGAAGGTGTGGCCGACCTGGTGGTAGAACGGGTGCGGCGAGAATTGCCGCGAGATAAACGAAGCCAGCAGCGACGCCGCCAGCAGGAACACCGTCAGGTCCTGCGTGCGCGTCATTTCCATCACGATCACGCTGGCGGTGATCGGCGCCTGCGTCGCCGCGGCCAGGAACGCCGCCATCGACACCAGCGCCAGCACGCGCGGCTCGGCCATGCCGCCGACGAAATGCGCGACGTTCTCGCCGATGCCCGCGCCGATGGCCAGCGCGGGCGTGAAGATGCCGCCCGGGATGCCGGCGAAGTACGACACCACGGTCGCGACCAGCTTGGCCAGGCCGAACCACAGCGTGGCATGCGATTCGCCATTGATCAGCGCCGCGGCCTGTTCATAGCCGGTGCCGAAGGTCGCGCCCGCGGTGGCCCAGCCGAGCAGCGCCACCACCAGCCCGCAGCCGAACGCGGTCCACACCGGATGGCGCCCCGGCCAGTCGCGCCACGCGGCCGGCAGCAGCGCCGGCACGCCGCCCTTGAGCGCCTTGGCGAACACGCCGCCCAGCACGCCGGTGACCAGCGCGCACAGCAGCACCGGACCCCAGGCCTCATGCAGGCCGAGCATCGGCACCTTGACCACGAAATACGGGTTGTTGCCCAGCACCGCCAGCGACAGGAAACCCGCGGTCAGCACGCCCGACAGCACCAGGCGGTCCCAGCGCACCGCGGTGCCGCGGCCCAGTTCCTCGATCGCGAACACCACCCCGGCCAGTGGCGTGTTGAACGCCGCCGCCAGCCCGCCGGCCGCGCCGGCCGCGATCAGCGCATTGGGATGGAAGCCGATGCGAAAGCGCAGCTTCTCCTGGCACCAGCGGCCCCAGGCCAGCATCGCCGCCGCTCCCACCTGCACCGACGGGCCCTCGCGTCCGACCGATGCACCGGCCAGCAGCGCGGCGGCGGTCAGCGCCACTTTCCACATCGCCTGGCGCAACGACACCAGCAGCGTCTGCGCCGGGCCCGACGGCGGCAGCGTGACCGCCGCGATCACCTGCGGAATGCCGCTGCCGCGCGCCTGCGGCGCCAGCCGGATGGTCAGCCAGCGCAATGCGGCCAGCCCGAACGGCAGCATCACGAACGCCAGCCACGGCGTGGCTTGCGTCAGGTCGTGGTTCCAGCGCAGCGCGACTTCGGCGATCCACGCGAACACCAGCGAGAACAGCCCGACGCAGCCGGCGCCG
>JABFVP010000097.1 GCA_013362725.1 Cupriavidus sp. | reverse complement strand
GGCATTCTGGAGCGAGCTGACGCAGGCCATGCGCAGCGCGCAGGACGGCCATGCCGGCGCCCATGGCTTCGCCGTGGCCGAGTCCTTCAGCGCGGCGCGCCGGCTGGCCGGCGATGGCTTCCAGCAGGCCTTGTCGCTGCTGAAGGAAAGCCAGGCGTGGCGCCGCTGCGGGCGCCTGGACCAGAGCCGCGCCGCGCTGCGGCGTTTCGACCGGCTGGCACAGGCGGCTGACGCGGGCGCGGCCACGCCCGCGTTCCAGGCCATGGCGCAGGTGGTGCGCGCCTGGGAGCGCTATACGCGCGGCGACGGCGAGGGCGCGCGTGCCGGGCTGGAGCACCTGCACGCCGACGCCGGGCTGCGCCTGGTGGTGCGCTACAACCCGCGCGTGCGCTTCGAGGTGCTGAACCTTGACGCGCTCCTGCACAAGGCCGATGCCATGCGCCCCGCGCATGCGGCCGCGGCGGCCGCGGCGCAGCGCGCGCTGGACGCATTCTCGGGCGCGTTGCAGGCCGCTTACGAGGCCGATTCGGTCGATGCCGTGCAGCATGCCGCGGCCAATATCGGGCTGAGCCTGTGGCTGTTCTGGCGCCATGGGCTGATCGATGGCGGGCGCAGCCTTTCCGCCAGCGCCGTACAGCGGCAGGCGATGCGCTGGCTGGGGCTGTCGGAATGGATCTGCGACCGCTTCGGCGTCGGCGGCGGCACGGCATGGAACGCGATCTTCCTGCTGCGCATCGCGCGCGGCAGTTGCGGACCCGATGCGCCGCCGCTGGACCGCCCGGCCAGCGCCAGCGACAGCATGGCCATGTTCCGCCGCCAGCGCCCGCTTTCCGTAGCCGACGCGATCGAGGCGCTGCGGCCATTCCATGCGCCGTTTGCGCCGGCGAGGGGCTTCGTGCGCTGGTCGGCCGTGGCCGCCTTCGCACTGGAAGACCACGACGCCGGCCACGTCAGGCTGGCGCCGCTGCAGCTGGCCAACCTGCTGCTGGAATCGGCCTGGTACCTGACCCATGAGCAGGGCGCCACCGCCGCCGCCTGCGCCGCGGTGGAGCGGCTGGCCGGGCAGCTGCCGGCGTTGCGTCCGGCGGAACGGGCCTTCTTCAACGCCGAGTTGCGCGCGCTGCCGCCGGCGTTGCGCGACGCCGCCGCGGAAGCGGCGCGGCGTCGCCGCTCGGGGCCTGAGCGCGTCCGCTAACTGCCGGCGGAAACCAAACGGTTAGCGCGCGACAGTTCGCCCGGCGTCATGTTGTAGAGCCGCCGGAACGCCGCGATAAACGCCGACAGCGACTCATAGCCGCAATCCAGCGCCACTTCGGTCACGGCTTCGCCGCGCTCGAGCCGGGGCACCGCGTCGAGCAGCCGCAGCCGCTGGCGCCAGGCGCGGAAGGTCAGCCCGGTTTCGCGCTGGAACAGCCGCGTCAGGGTCTTGCCGGAGACCGCCAGACGCGCGCTCCACGCCGCCAGGCTGGTGTCGCGGTCGGCATGGCGCTGCAGACCGTTGCAGACCAGGCGCACGCGCGGATCGGCCGGCAGCGGCAGCATGAATTCCACTTCCGGCGCGGCGCCAAGCTGGTCGATCAGCACGCGCGCCAGGCGCCCGTCGGCGCCGCGCTCGTCGTATTCGGCCGGCAGGTGGCTGAAGGCGCGAATCAGCTCGCGCAGCAGCGGGCTGACGGTCAGCACGCGGCAACGGGCCCGCGCCACGGCGAACACGCTGTTGTCAAGGTAGAGGCTGCGGATGCGCGTGCCCGTCGCGCAGCGCACGCGGTGCGCCACGCCGGCCGGAATCCAGACCGCCCATTGCGGTGGCGCGACAAAGCGGCCGCGGTCGGTCCAAACCTCCAGCACGCCCTGCAGGGCATAGGCGAACTGGCACCAGGGATGCCGGTGGCGGTAGCCCAGCACGCGGTTGGGCAGGGCTTCGATATGGCCGTACAGCGGGCGAGGCAGCCGCGCGAGCGCGCGCAGGGCGGGATCATGGGCAGGCATGCGTGGTCCGGTGGTAGTGGTGGAGGTAGTGGCGGACGAGGGCTGGCGGCACGGGCAGCGCCGCGGCCGATGTCCGCTGATGTCCGATTGCCGACACCGGATGCGACTTTGCCGTTAGCCAGATTGTCTGGCGCAGGCTAACTTGCGCTCGCCCCACAAGACAATCCGGGCAATCCGCTCTACCGCTCGTGCCGGTTGCATCCGCGCCGGCATGCAACTTCGCTGTGTTACCCAGGGAGCCTGCGATGCACCGCACCAGATTCTTCACCGCTCTGCGCCTGGCCGGCATGTGCTCGGCACTGATGCTGGCCGCCGCGCCGGCATCGGCCGTCGACGAGGCCGGCAAGTACTGCGACACGCCTTCGACCTGTATCAACCCGATGGCCACCGGCGGCATGGTGACCTCTTCGAACCGCCTGGCGACGCAGGCCGGGCTGCGCGTGCTGGAGCGCGGCGGCAATGCGGTCGATGCCGCCATCGCGGTGGCGTCGACCATCGCGGTGGTGTACCCGCACATGAACTCCATCGGCGGCGACGCCTTCTGGCTGATCTACAACGCCCGCACGCGCGAGGTGCGCGCGCTCAATGCCAGCGGCCGCGCCGGCGAACGCGCCACCATCGCGCTGTACCGGGACAAGGGACTCGACCGGGTTCCCGCGCGCGGCTACCTGTCGGCCATCACCGTGCCTGGCACCGTCGCCGGCTGGGAAGCCGCGTACCAGTACGCGCGCCAGGGCATGGGGCGCAGCCTGCCATGGCCGGATCTGATGGCCGACGCCATCCGCCATGCCGAGGGCGGGTTCCCGGTGTCGGCTTCGCTGGCATCGTGGAGCCGCGTCAACCTCTACCCGGCCGACACCGAATTCCGCGCCTTGCAGCGCTTCGACGGCTTTCGCCAGACCTTCCTGAAGCCGGACGGATCGGCCTACCGGATGGGCGAAACGCTGCGCCAGCCCGACCTGGCCGGCACGCTGCGGCAGATCGCGTCAGGAGGCGCCGCGGCGTTCTACCAGGGCGAGATCGCGCGCAAGATCGTGGCCGACCTGCAGGCGCACGGCGGCGTGCTGACCCAGGCCGACTTCGCCCGCCACCGCGCCGACTGGGTCCAGCCGATCACGGTCAACTACCGCGGCTACCAGGCGCTCAACGTGCCGCCCAACACACAGGGCTTTGCCTCGCTGGAGATCCTGAACATCCTGGACAAGCGCGACGTGCGCGCGCTGGGCGAGGGCACGGCCGACTACTACCACGTGCTGGTGGAGGCCACCAAGCAGGCGTTTGCCGATCGCGACCGCTACCTCGCCGATCCGGACTTCGTGCAGATCCCGCTGGAACGGCTGCTGTCGTCGCGGCACGGGCAGGCCCAGTCGGGGCGCATCAGCATGCTGCGCGCCGGCGCCGACGTAAAGCCGATGGATCCGCACGGCGATACGGTGTGGTTCGGCACCGCCGACAAGGACGGCAACGTGGTGTCGATGATCCAGAGCGTGTATCACGACTTCGGCTCGGGCATCGTGCCCAGGGGCACCGGCGTGCTGCTGCAGAACCGCGGTGCGTTTTTCTCGCTCGATCCCGCGCATGTGAACCACCTGGCGCCGGGCAAGCGCACCTTCCATACGCTGAACCCGGCGCTGCTGCTGAAGGACGGCAAGCCGTTCCTGGTCTACGGCACCATGGGCGGCGAGGGACAGCCACAAACGCAGGCCGCGCTGGTGACGCGCATCGTCGATTTCGGCATGTCGCCGCAGGACGCGGTCAATGCGCCGCGCCTGCTCTATGGGCGCAACTGGGGCGTGTCGTCGAACGACCTCAAGATCGAGGGCCGCGTACCCGAGGCGGTGACCGCCGAACTGGCGCGGCGCGGCCATCCGGTCAAGCGGGTGCAGGCCTTCACCGACACCATGGGCCATGCCGGCGCCATCCTGATCGACCCCGTCACCGGCGTGATGTATGGTGCGGCGGATCCGCGCGGCGACGGCA
>JABFVP010000511.1 GCA_013362725.1 Cupriavidus sp. | reverse complement strand
CTGCGCGGTCTGGTCCGCCGATGACACGGTCAGCGCATCGCTGACCTGCTGCCCGGCGATCAGCGCATCGGCTTTGCTGTTGTCCAGCGTGTAGGTCCAGGCGCCGGTGGTGCTGTTGAAGGTGAAGGTGCCGTAATGCCCGACCAGGCTGTCCGGCGCCACCGCGGCAAAGTGGGCCTCCCCGCTATCGACATCGCTTACCGTCAGCGTGCCGCTGGCCGAGGCGTCGCCTGCGGCGGCGTTTGCTACACCACCCGCTTCGGTCACCGCGGTATCTTCGCTAGCCGACGCGGTAATGGTCGCCGCATCATTGGCCCCATTGATCCGGATGCTCAGCGTCGAGGCCGCCGACGCCTGGCCGTCTGTGACGCTATAGCCGAACGACTCCTCGACATGGTCGCCGAGGCGCAGCGACTGCACCAGCGGATTGCCGTTGTCCAGGGTGTAGCTGTAGCTGCCGTCGGCGTTGATCTGCAGCGTGCCGTACTGTCCGACATAGGTACCGGGACTGGCCACGGCCAGCACATTGCCGGCATCGACATCGCTGTCATTGGCCAGCACGTTGCCGGTCACCGGGTTCGGATGGTTGTCTTCGCCGATGGCGTTGATGTCGGCCGCGGCGGTAGGGGCATGGTTGTCGTAGCCGGCGAAATCCGATTTGGTCAGGTCGTGCAGGCCGTCGAGGCGAATTACCATTTCGGCGGTGGCGGGATTGCCGTCGACATCGACGTAGACATAGGTGTTGCCGCCCGCTTGCTGGTACCAGGCACCATGGGCCGTCGGCGTCAGGCCGCCCCATTGGAAGCCGGTGTCGCCCAGCACCGGGCGCAGGTCCAGGCGGTCCGTGCCGCGCTGGAAGTCGGCGATCACGTCCATGCCGGCCGCGGTGGAATCGGCGACAGCGTTGTAGACGAAGGTGTCGCGGCCGCTGCCGCCGCTCAGCATGTCGCCGCCACCGCCGCCGGCGATGGTGTCGTTACCGCCTTCGCCGTAGACGGTGTCCCTGCCGTTGCCACCGGCGATGATATCGTCTCCGCCGACGACGGCGCCGTCGCCGTTGTCGCCAAAGATCAGGTCGTCGCCGTTGCCGCCCTGGATGCGGTCATTGCCGGGCTGGGCCGACTCATGCCCGCGTCCGAGCAGATAGTCGGCATAGCTGTCGTAGCCGTCGCCGTAGAGCGTATCGCCGCCGTTGTCGCCGGTGTAGAGCGCCGACGCCCCGTCGGCGCTGCCGATCACGTCGTCGCCGCTGCCGCCATAGACCGCGTCGGCGCCGTTGCCGCCGGACAGGCTGTCGTTGCCGCGCCCGCCGAACACGCGGTCCTTGCCGTTGGCGCCCAGCAGCGTGTCGTTGCCATCGCCGCCCTCGACGATATCGTCGCCATTGCCGGCGTCGACATAGTCGTTGCCATCGCCGGCGCTGACATAGTCATTGCCGTTGCCGCTCAGGATGGTGTCGCTGCTCGCGGTGCCGGTGAGGCTGTCGCTGCCGTTGGTGCCAGTCACGGTTGCCATGATCGTGTTCTCTCCGTCCTGAATGCAGGCCTCGCGGCCATGCCTTGCTTGTTATCGTTGCAGAACGCCAGCGTGCCGGCGCGCCTTGTCCTACCGTTCACGGAACGCCATGTCCCGGGTCTTGATGATGGGCTTGAGCAGGTAATGCAGCACCGTCTTCTGGCCCGTCAGTACATCCACCGTGGCGACCATGCCGGGCAGGATCGGCACCTGCACCGCACTTCCCGCTGGCCGGTTGTCGCGCGTACGCACGCGCACCAGGTAATAGCTCTCGGGCCGCTCGCCGGGCCGTTCGGGCGTGAGCGTATCGGCGCTGATATGTTCGACCGTGCCGGCAAAGCCGCCATAGATGGAAAAGTCGTAGGCCGACAGCTTGACCACGGCGGGCTGCCCCGGCCGCAGGAAGGCGATGTCGGCCGGACGCACGCGCGCCTCGACCAGCAACGTGTCTTCCAGCGGCACGATTTCCACCAGGTCCATGCCGGGCTGGACCACGCCACCCACGGTGTTGACCTTGAGCTGCTTGACAATGCCGGCCAGCGGCGCGCGCACCAGGGTGCGATCGACGCGGTCCTGCAAGGCGGTGTTGGTGGCGCTCAGCGCTGCCTGCTCGGCCTTGGCCTGGTTGAGTTCGCGCATGGCCTCGGCGCGGAAATGGGCACTCGCCTCGTCGAGCTTCTGCTGGCTCTCGCGATAGGCCGCTTCGAGGCGCGGCATCGCCAGCCGCGATGCGTCGAGCTCGCCTTTGAGGTCATTGGTCTGCCGCTCCAGCCGCAGCACATCGACATCGGAGACCACGCCCTGCGCCACCATTGGCCGCATCATCGCCAGTTCCTGCGCCACCAGGCGATGGCTCTGCCGCAGTTGCTGTTCGCGCGAGCGCTTTTCGGCCAGTTCCTGGCGGCGCTGCTCCGACTGCTGGCGCAACACGGCCAGGTTCGCTTCCAGCGCATGCTTGCGCGAGGCGAACAGCGAGCGTTCCTCGGCGACGAAGCGGCGCGCCTCGCCGTCGCCGCCCGCACTGGCGACGAAATCGGTGCCGGCGGCCTCGGCGCTCAGGCGCGCGATGCGCGCCACCAGCGCATCGTCCTTGGTACGGCCTTCCTGGTACGAGGCGGTAAAGCGCGTATCGTCTATGCGCATCAGCGGCTGGTCCTTGCTGACGACCTGTCCGGGCCGCACCATGATCTGTGCCACGATCCCGCCTTCGAGGTTCTGCACCACCTGTACCTGGCTGGACGGAATCACCTTGCCCTCGCCTACCGTCACCTCATCCACCCGCGCCAGTGCCGCCCATGCCAGCGCCACCGCGACAAAGATCACGGCGCACCACAGGATCCAGTGCGTGAACCAGCGTGGCGACGACAGCGCCGCCGCGTCGCGCGCATCCATGAATGCGGTGTCGTCGGCGTGCGGACGCAGCGCGGCGGCCACGCGGCGCGCAAAGGTGCGGGTCTCACGCCGAAGCGACATGGAGCTTCCTCCCCGCCAGCGCGTTCAGCACCTCGCCCTTGGGCCCGTCCGCGACGATGCGGCCCTGGTCCATCACGATCAGGCGATCGACCAGGCTCAGCAGCGAGCCGCGGTGGGTCACCAGCAGCAGCGTGCGCTCGCCCAGCGCCGCCGCGAGCCGCGCCTTGAACTGCTCTTCGGTGCGGTTGTCCATGGCACTGCTGGGCTCGTCGAGCAGCAGCACCGGCGGCTGCAACAGCTCGGCGCGCGCGATCGCGATGGCCTGCCGCTGTCCGCCCGAGAGCCCTTCGCCGCGCTCGCCCAGGCGCAGGTCATAGCCCTCGGGCAGGCGCTCGATGAAATCGCTGACGCCGCCCAGGCGCGCGGCGCGCAGCACGGCGGCATCGTTGGCCCAGGGCGCGCCCATCACGATGTTGTCGCGCACGGTGCCGCTGAACAGCATCACGTCCTGCGGCACATAGCCGATGCCGCGCCGCAGCGCCGCCGGGTCTAACTGGCGCACCTCGGCGCCGTCGACCAGCACCGAGCCGGCATCGGGCGGATACAAGCCCAGGATCAGCTTTTCGATGGTGGTCTTGCCCGAGCCGATGCGGCCGATCAGCCCGACCCGCTCGCCGCTGGCAATGCGGAACGAGACACCGTCCAGCGCCGCGCCGTCGCGGCCGGGATAGCGGAAGCTGACTGCGCGGAATTCGATCTCGCCGCGCAACGGCGGGCGGTGCAGGAAATGCTTGCCGGGCGGGCGCTCGACCGGCAGCGCCATGGTCCGTTCGAGGCCGGCCAGCGCGGTGCGCGCCTGGTGATAGCGCGTGGTCAGTCCGGCCATCTGCGACAGCGGCGCCAGCGCACGCCCAGCCAGGATGGTGCAGGCGATCAGGCCGCCCATGGTGAGGCGGTCGTCGGCAATCTGGTAGACGCCAAGCACCACCACCGCCAGCGTGGCGGCCTGCTGCGCGAACAGCGCCGCGTTGATGACGCACGCCGACAACCAGCGCGAGCGCAGCGCCAGCCTGGCCATCTGCCCGACCACCTGCTCCCATTGCCGCTGCGCGGCCCCTTCCGCGCCGGTGGTCTTGATCGTCTCCAGTCCCACCAGCGTCTCCACCAGCGCCGCCTGCCGCTGTGCCGCGCAGGCGCTGCTGGCCCGCACCGCGCGCGACAGTGGCCCCTGCAGCGCCAGGCTGAGGCCAAGCACCAGCGGCACCGTCAGCAGCGGCACCCATGCGAGCGGGCCGCCCACCCAGAACATCGCGGCGATGAAGACCGCCGCGAACGGCAGGTCGATCAGCGTGGTGATGGTGGCTGAGGTCAGGAAATCGCGCACCGACTCGAATTCCTGCAACTGGCTGCTCAGGCTGCCGACCGAGGCAGGCCGCGACTTCATCTCGATGCCCAGCACTTTTTCAAACACCGTGGCGGATACCGTCACGTCGATGCGCTTGCCGGCAAGGTCGACAAAGTAGCCCCGCAGCAGGCGCATGGCGAGCTCGAACAGCAGCACCAGGCCGACGCCCGCGGCGAGCGCCCACAAGGTTTCCAGCGCATGGTTGGGCACCACGCGGTCATAGACGTTCATGGTGAAGAGCGGCATCACCAGCGCAAACAGGCTCAGCAGCAGGGAAGCCACCAACACCTCGCCATAGACCGGCCAGCACTGCCGCATCACGCCCCAGAACCATGCCCGTGGCGCTTGATGGGGCGCTTGATCGGGCGCTTGATCGGGCGCCGCGTCGATGGCATCCCCGACGACATCCGAACGGTAGGCGGGCCGGGCAAAGACGGCGTGTCCGGTGTAGCGTGCCAGCAGGTCTTCGCCGCGCACGGCCTGTTCGCCGTCGCCGAACTCGGGCAGCACCACCACCAGCATGCCCGCCTCGGCGCGGCGCACCAGGATGCAGGCGTCGCCCTGGTCCAGCAGCAGCATCGCCGGCAGCACGCGGTCAGGGATCTGATCGGGCTTGCGTCGCACCAGCCGCGCGCAGAGGCCTGCGCGCGCCGCGGCGCGCGCGCACAACGCGGGGGTGAGGCGATGGCCCTCCAGCGGCAGCCCGGCGACCAGGGCCTCGGCGGAGGCTGGCTGGTGGAAGTGCCGGGCGAGCCAGAGCAGGCAGTCCAGCAGCGCATCCTCCGGACGCGCGTCGCCGGAGAGACCCGGGGCGGCATGCCGGATCTCGCGCGCAGGCGTGGCGGCTGCGTGCATGGCACTGGTCCCCGGGGTTATCGCGACGGCGAACGAGGCAGATGCCGGGCGATGGCACGTACCGCCATCGTCGTGCGCCCACGATTGCTTGCTGACATCATGCCCCCCGTTCCGTTGCCATGTCGTTTTTCGCAAGCGTAGGGGAGCCGGACGCCGGCGCCCATCGTCCGGATGGCGCAACCGGCGCTTCAAATGCCTGCCGGGACCTCATCCGTTTGGCGTTTCACCAATGCAACAGAGGCGGGGAACCGGGGCCCACCCTGGGAATTTGCTTATGACGACAATATCCTTCGCCCCGCGCGCTCTCGGGTATACCCTAGCGTCTTCGCCGGATTGCCGGCTGCTTTCCAGTTTCCCCCCGCATGACCGCCTTCGACTTGCCTGCCCTGACCGCCCGCCTTCCCCGCGCCCGCCGCCTGCTCGTTGCATGCCTGCTTGCCGCCGGCGCCACCGCCGTGCTGGCCCCGGCTGCCGCGCGCGCCCAAAGCCCGGTGCTCGACAAGATCCGCGACGCCGGCACCATCGTGCTGGGCTACCGGGAATCCGCGCTGCCGTTCTCGTTTGCCGATGACAAGGGTCAGCCGGCCGGCTATGCCGTCGACCTGTGCCTGCGCGCGGCCGAGGCGGCGCGCCAGAAACTGGGTCTGAAGGACCTGAAGGTGCGCTGGATGCCGTTGACGCCGCAGAACCGCATCCCGGCAGTGGTGAACGGGCTGGTCGACCTCGATTGCGCGCCCAACACCAACTCGCTCGAGCGCCAGAAGCAGGTCGCGTTCAGCGTCTCCCACTATGTGTCGACGGTGCGCATGCTGGTGCGCGCCGATTCGGGCATCCGCTCGTTCGGCGACCTGCGCGGCAAGACCGTGGTCACCAGCGCGGGCTCGACCGGCGACCGCCACGTGCGCCGCTTCAAGAGTCAGTACGGCTATCACGACGTCTACGCCAAGGACCACGGCGAATCGTTCCTGCTGCTGGAATCGGGCCGGGCCCAGGCCTTCGTGATGGACGACGTGCTGCTGGCCGGCCTGCGCGCGCGCGCCAAGGACCCCTCGCAATACGTCATCGTCGGTCCGGCGCTTTCGGTCGAGCAGAACGCGCTGATGCTGTCCAAGGCCGATCCGGAGTGGAAGCGCCTGGTCGACCAGACCCTGGCCACCACCTTCGCCGGTCCCGAGGTCAAGGCGCTGCAGCAGCGCTGGTTCCAGCAGCCCATCGGCAGCCGGGGCATCAACCTGGCGCTGGCGCCTACGGGCGAGGTGCGCGCGGCCTGGAAGCATCCGTCCGACGCGGTCACCGAATAAGGCGTGCCGGCGGCGCCATGCGCATTCGCGCTGGCGCCGCAATTCAGGGTTTCCATGAGGTTGTCGTGCCGGGCAAGCCCCAAGTTGACAGTCGTGAATGATGTTGGCGACACTGGCCCGAGCCATCCCTGTACCGGGCCGGCCATAAACGCGACCGCCCGACGGCGGCATATCTCAGGAGAAACCATGAACAAGTTCGTCGCGACCGCGATCGCACTCTGCCTTGGCGCCGCATCGCTGGCCGTGCAGGCACAAACCGGCGGCAAGAAGCAGTTCGATCCGTATTCCCAGGGTGCCAAGTCGGGCGAGAAGTTCGACCCTTACAGCCAGGGCGCCAAGGCCGGCGACAAGTTCGATCCGTACAGCCAGGGCGCGAACAAGAGCACCCGCACCGACCTGACCGACGCTTCCGCGCCGGCGGCCGAGAAAAAGCCGGCCAAGCCGGCCGCCAAGAAAAAGAAGAAGCACATGAAGAAAGCCGCTTCCGCACCCGCCGCCAGCTGAGCTGGCAGCGGTCGGATGCAAAAAAACCCGCACCGGCGGGTTTTTTTGTCGCCCTCGCCAGGCGCTTGGGTTACGGCGCCTGGGTGTCGCGCTCCAGCGCGGTGACGTCGACGCGCTGCACCTTGTCGTCCTGGCGCACCTCGGTGCGCAGCACGAAGGCCTCGGCCGGGCAGTACCAGTCGGTGACGTGCATCACGGTGGGCTCGACCTGCACCAGTTCGCCGCCGATCATCAGCGGTCCCAGCGAGGTGCGCTTGTCATAGGAAATCGGCTGGCATTCCTTGCGCCCCATCAGGGTGTCGATCGTCTGCAGCCTGCCCACGTGGCGCGAGCCGATATGGATGGTGGCACGCTGCGCGTCCATGGTGCTGACGGCTTCATCGGAACCCAGCGGATAGACCTTCAGCGAGACGCTGGAGCGGAACACTTCGCCATCCAGCGTGGTGCCTTCGCGCAAGTCCAGGCCGGCGTAGTTGAACACCCCCCTGCCGCGGAACGCCGCCTCGCCATACATGCGGGCATAGCGCGCGCGCGCGTTGATGACCGCATGCTGGCTTTCGATGCTGGTCTGCGCCTCGGGCGCACTGCGCTCGATCACCACCTCGTGGACCTGGTTGGTGATCACCGGCGGCCCCATCAGCGCGGACAGCGCCGATTTGGAATTGACCTCGAGCTGGGCGCGGCACCCGGTCGGGCTGCGCTTTACATCGCGCAGGGTCATGCGGATCGACATCGGCATCACGCCGTCGCCCTCCATCTGCACATGCGAGCCGGAGCGGAACCACGGCGCATTGCACAGCACGGCCGCGGCGGCGGACTGCACCTGGCTGGCCGCGGCCTGGGCAATGCCGCCGGTGCCGGGCAGTACCGCCATGCCCTGCGCGCTGGCGGGTTGCGTGGAGAGCCCGACGCATAACGCCACGCATGGCGCCACGAATACCGCCGCGCACGCCGCCAGGCTGTCCTGCCGGATTTGCTTAACCTCTGCCTTCACATCGATCCCCGTTCTGGATTGTCCCGCCCGCATCCGGTGCCCGCTGGCCGGCAACTGAGTGGCGATCGGAATTATCGCGTTTTTGTTGCGCGTGTAACTGGCCATTTCACGCCTGCGCCGGTCTAACGTACATGCCGACAAAGATGATGGAACGAGGGGGAGGCTTCCTCAGCGCCAAATATGCCTTATAAATCATATCCTGTGCACAGCGGCTGTGCCGCCACCTCAAAACCCATCCGGAGTGACTTGGTCGCCGTGCTACCATTGCGCGCCTCGCGTATTCCAGCGTTTGTGGCGTTCGGGGCGCCCGGCTGACATGGCGTGCCTGCGGCGCGCCCGCGCGGATGTTGCAGCGCGCTGTCCACCGCCAGCCCCGGCTCTGCGTTGTGATGGCTTCCCCGTCGCCGCGCGTCCGTCCGCCGCGCTTTTCCAGGAGATCCATGCGTAGTTCATCGACCTCGCGGTCTGCCGCCGCGCCGTCCATCGGAGCCACCGCAAGTACCGTCATGCTGGTGGGCCTGCTGATCCTGCTGGTCTGGTTCGGTACCCTGGACATGCGCCATCTGCTGCGCTCCGATGAAGGCCGCTACGCCGAGATTGCCCGCGAGATGGCCGCCACCGGCGACTGGGTCACGATCCGCTACCACGACCTCAAGTATTTCGAGAAACCGCCCTTCCACATGTGGGTGACGGCGCTGGCCTACACCCTGTTTGGCGTCGGCGACTGGCAGGCGCGCCTGTGCGTGGCGCTGTCCGGCATGCTCGGCATCGGCGTGTCGATGCTGGCTGCGGCCCGCTGGTACGGCTGCCGCGTGGCGATGCTGACCGGCCTGGTGCTTGTGTCGGCACCGATGTGGAATGTCGCCGGGCACTTCAATTCGCTCGACATGACGCTGTCCGGGGCCATGGCCTGCGTGCTAGCCTGCATGCTGCTGGCCCAGCATCCCGCCGCCACGCCGGCGGTGCGGCGCAACTGGATGCTGGCCTGCTGGGTGGCGATGGGGCTGGCGGTGCTGGTCAAGGGGCTGGTCGGCCTGGCCTTGCCCGGACTGGTGCTAGTGGTCTATACGGTGGCGACGCGCGACTGGAAGCTGTGGGGCCGCCTGCATTTGCTGGCCGGTATCGCGGTGCTGCTGGCGGTCACGGTGCCGTGGTTCTGGCTGATCTCCGAACGCAACCCGGAGTTCCCGCGCTTCTTCTTTATCCACGAGCACTGGCAGCGCTACACCTCCAACGTGCACCACCGCGAGGGCTCGGTCTGGTACTTCGTACCGCTGCTGCTGGCCGGCTTCGTGCCGTGGCTGGGCCTGCTGCCGCAGATGTGGCAGGCGGTGCGCGAGCGCGCCGGGGTGGCGCGCGGCAATGCGCCGCGCCCGTTCCAGCCAGCGCTGCTGGCCGGGCTGTGGGCGGTGGCGATCTTCGTCTTCTTCAGCCTGTCGGGCTCCAAGCTGCCGGGCTATATCGTGCCGGTCTTCCCGGCGCTGGCGCTGCTGGCCGGCGTGGCGCTGGATACCACCACGGAACGCGCGTGGCGCTGGCAGCTCAATGCCATGGTCGCGCTCGGCGTGATCGGGCTGATCGCCAGCCCCTTCGTCGGCATGATGGACAAGCCGGGCATGCCCAATGCGGTGTATCGTGAATTCGCCGAATGGCTTGCGATCGCCTTTGTCGTGATGCTGGGCGGCGCGCTGCTGGCGCGTCGGCTGCTGCGCACGCGCGGCGTGTTCCCCAGCGTGGTGGCCTATGCGCTGGCGATGTTCATGTGCGCCACGGTCGGGCTGCGGGCCCACGAGGCCATGGGCCGGCCGAGTTCCGGCGCGGACATGGTGCCGGCGATCAACGCCGTGCTGAAGCCGGACATGCCTCTGTACAGCGTGCGGCTGCTGGACCACACGCTGCCGTTTTACCTGCGCCGGACGACGATCCTGGTCGAGCATCCGGACGAGCTGGAATTCGGCGTCGGGCAAGAGCCGCAAAAGTGGATCCCGAGCGTCGACCAGTTTCTCGCGCGCTGGCAGGATGGCCAGCGCGCGGTGGCAATCATGGCGCCGCAGACCTACGCCGAGCTGGCCGCGCGTGGCGTGCCGATGCACAAGATCGCAGGCGACCGCCGGCGCGTCGCGGTCGCCAATTTCGCCCTGCCCGGACAGCCGGCACAGACGCAAGCACCGTAATCCGCCAACCGCCTTGCCATGACGCTTTCCACCTTTGCTTTCATCCTGACCGGCGTGCTGCTCAATGCGGCGGCGCAGCTGTTGCTCAAGGCCGGCGTCAACGCCGTCGGTGCCATCACGCTGGATCGCGGCACGCTGCTGCTGACGGCGCTGCGCGTGCTGACGCAATGGCCGGTGCTCGCCGGCCTGACGCTGTACGTGGTCAGCGTGGGCGTCTGGATCGTGGGCCTGTCGCGCGTCGATGTGTCGATCGCCTATCCGATGCTGTCGCTGGGCTACGTGGTCAATGCGCTCGCGGCCTGGTGGCTGTTCGGCGAGATCATCGGCCCCTTGCGCGTGGCCGGCATCCTGCTGATACTGGCGGGCGTCTTCCTGATCGCCCGTTCCTGAAGGCTGTCCGCGCCTTCGCCTGGCCTGACCGCCGCTGCCTCCTTCGCCTGCCATGACCGCTTCCGCTCCCGCCTTCCTGCCGTTTGTGCGGCCCGAGATCGACGCCGCCGCCATTGCCGAGGTCGGCAAGGTGCTGGCCTCGGGCTGGATCACCTCCGGACCGAAGATGCAGGCCTTCGAGGCCGCGCTGTCCGAGCTGTTCGGCGGGCGCCCGGTGCGCACCTTCGCCAACGGCTCGGCAACGATGGAAATCGCGCTGCGCATCGCCGATATCGGCCCCGGCGATGAGGTCATCACCACGCCGGTCACATGGGTCGCCACCGCCAACGTGGTGGTCGCAGTGGGCGCGAAGCCGGTGTTCGTCGACATCGACCCGCGCACGCGCAACCTCGACCTCGACGCGGTCGAGGCCGCCATCACGCCGCGCACGCGCGCCATCATGCCGGTCTACCTGTCCGGCCTGCCGGTCGACATGGAACGCCTGTACGCGATCGCCGCCAGGCACGGGCTGCGCGTGATCGAAGATGCTGCCCAGGCGATCGACTCGCGCTGGCGCGGCGAGCGCATCGGCGCCTTCGGCGACCTGGTCAGCTTCAGCTTCCAGGCCAACAAGAACATCACCACCATCGAAGGCGGCTGCCTGGTGATGAACACGCCCGAGGAAGCCGTGCGCGCCGAGCGCCTGCGGCTGCAGGGCGTGATCCGCACCGGCCTGGACGGCATGGATGTCGAAGAGCCGGGCGGCAAGTTCAACCTGACCGATGTCAACGCCGCGGTCGGCCTGGCCCAGCTTGAGCGGCTCGGCGCCATCACCGCGCGCCGCGCCGAACTGGCCGACACCTACTTCCGCTGCGCCGCCGACCGCGGCCTGCAGGACCTCGGCATCGAGCTGCCGCAGGCACTGGATCCGCAGGCGGCCACCACCAACTGGCATATGTTCCAGGTGGTGCTGCCGACCGAGCGCATGCAGGGCGGGCCGGCACAGGCGCGGCAGAAGCTCATGGAAGCCATGCGCGAGCGCGGCATCGGCACCGGCGTGCACTACCCGCCGGTCCATCTTTTCACTTACTACCGCTCACTCGGCTGGCGCGAAGGCATGCTGCCGCACGCCGAGCGCATCGGGCGCGGCATCGTCACGCTGCCGCTGTTCCCGGCGATGCAAGCCTCGGACGTGGAGCGGGTCTGCGCAATCCTCAGCGAAACATGCAAACGTCTTTCCCAATGAGCCCGGTCCAGGTCTCGGTCGTCATTCCGGTCTACAACGAAGAAGACGGGCTGCAAGCCCTGTTCGATCGCCTCTATCCGGCGCTGGATGGCCTCGGCGAAAGCTACGAGATCATCTTCATCAACGACGGCAGCGTCGACCGCTCGGCGCAGCTGCTGGCGGCGCAGTTCCACAAGCGCCCCGATGTGACCCGGGTGGTGCTGTTCAATGGCAATTTCGGCCAGCACATGGCGATCCTGGCCGGCTTCGAGCACACCCGCGGCAAGATTGTGATCACGCTCGACGCCGACCTGCAGAATCCCCCCGAGGAGATCCCGCGCCTGGTCGAGACCATGCGCGCCGGCCACGACTACGTCGGCACCATCCGCCGCCAGCGCAACGACACCGCGTTCCGCCGCTATGCCTCGCGCGCGATGAACGGCCTGCGCGAGCGCATCACCAAGATCCGCATGACGGACCAGGGCTGCATGCTGCGCGCCTATGACCGCAATGTGATCGACACCATCAACGCGTGCCGCGAAGTCAATACCTTCATTCCGGCGCTCGCCTACACCTTTGCCTCGAACCCGGTCGAGATCGAAGTCGGCCACGAGCAGCGCCATGCGGGGGAATCGAAATACTCGGTGTACCAGCTGATCCGCCTGAATTTCGACCTGGTCACCGGTTTCTCGATCGTGCCGCTGCAGTGGTTCTCCGCCATCGGCACGATCCTGTCGCTGTTCTCCGGCGTGTTGTTCATGGTGCTGCTGGTGCGCCGCTTCGTCATGGGCTCGGAAGTGCAAGGAGTGTTTACGCTGTTCGCCATGAATTTCTTCCTGATCGGCATCCTGCTGTTCGGCGTGGGCCTGCTGGGCGAATACGTCGGCCGCATCTACCAGGAAGTGCGCGACCGCCCGCGCTACCGCATCAAGGCCGTGCTCGAGGCCGACCCGGCCCCCACCAGGGTGGAACCATGATGCGCGCCGTTGTCTTTGCCTACCACAACGTCGGCGACCGCTGCCTGCGCGTGCTGCATGCGCGCGGCGTGGAGGTGGCGCTGGTGATCACGCACCGCGACCGGCCGGACGAGAACATCTGGTTCCGGCGCGTGGCCGATACCGCCGCCGAGCTGGGCATCCCCTGCCTCCATGGCGAGGATCCCGCCGATCCCGCCATCGCACAGGCGGTGCGCGATGCGCGCCCGGACGTCATCTTCTCGTTCTACTACCGCGCCATGATCCCCGCCGGCGTGCTGGCGCTGGCACCGGGCGGCGCGTTCAACATGCACGGCTCGCTGTTGACGAAGTACCGCGGCCGCGTGCCGGTCAACTGGGCGGTGCTGCACGGCGAGACCGAGACCGGCGCGACGCTGCACGTGATGGAAGCCAGGCCCGACGCGGGCGATATCGTCGACCAGACCGCCGTGCCGATCCTGCCCGACGATACCGCCGGCGAAGTATTCGAGAAGGTCACCGTGGCCGCCGAGCAGACGCTGTGGCGCGCGCTGCCCGCGATGATGGCGGGACAGACGCCGCGCCGCCCGAACCGGCTGGCCGAAGGCAGCTATTACTCCGGACGCAAGCCCGAGGACGGCCGCATCGACTGGAACCGCCCCGCCGCCGAGGTCTACAACCTGATCCGCGCGGTCGCGCCGCCCTATCCCGGCGCCTTCACGGAAGTTGGCGGGCAGCGCTTCATCGTGGCGCAGGCGCGACGGCCACTGCCGAATGCGGTGCCGTCAATGCCCGCCGGCACGCCATCCGGCCTGCGGGTGCGCGACAGCCAGGTGATCGGCGTGTGCGGCGACGGCGGCCTGGTCCTCGTCACGCAGCTATTGGCAGCGGACGGCGCGGCCGTCACGCCGCAGGCGCTTGCCCGGCATCTCCATACCGAACAGTCAAACGAGGAAACCCGATGAAAAAGGTCCTGATTCTCGGCGTCAACGGCTTTATCGGCCACCACCTGACGCGCCGCATCCTGGAAACCACGCCGTGGGAGGTCTACGGCATGGAC
>JABFVP010000260.1 GCA_013362725.1 Cupriavidus sp. | reverse complement strand
GACCTGACCTCGTTCGCACAGCAGGCCAGCCGGGCATCGACCTTCATCGTGTCGATCGACGACGACGAGTTCGCCAGCGACAGCGAGGAGCTCGAGGCCGCCGCGATCGAGAAGCTGCGCGCCTTCGTCGCCGAGGTGCGCCGCCGCAACTCCGACCTGCCGATCTTCCTGTACGGCGAGACCCGCACCTCGCGCCATATCCCCAACGATATCCTGCGCGAGCTGCACGGCTTCATCCACATGTTCGAGGACACGCCCGAGTTCGTGGCGCGCCACATCATCCGCGAAGCCAAGGTCTACCTCGACACGCTGGCGCCGCCGTTCTTCAAGGCGCTGATCGACTACGCGCAGGACAGCTCGTATTCGTGGCACTGCCCGGGGCACTCGGGCGGCGTGGCGTTCCTGAAGAGCCCGGTCGGCCAGGTGTTCCACCAGTTCTTCGGCGAGAACATGCTGCGCGCCGACGTCTGCAACGCTGTCGACGAACTCGGCCAGCTGCTGGACCACACCGGCCCGGTGGCGGCGTCGGAGCGCAATGCCGCGCGCATCTTCAACTCCGACCACATGTATTTCGTCACCAACGGCACCTCCACCTCGAACAAGATGGTGTGGCATGCCAACGTGGCGCCTGGCGACATCGTGGTGGTGGACCGCAACTGCCACAAGTCGATCCTGCACGCGATCATGATGACGGGCGCGATCCCGGTGTTCCTGATGCCGACGCGCAACCACTACGGCATCATCGGCCCGATCCCGAAGAGCGAGTTCGATCCGCAGACGATCAGGAAGAAGATCGCCAGCCACCCGTTTGCCAGCAAGGCCAAGAACCAGAAGCCGCGCATCCTGACCATCACCCAGGGCACCTACGACGGCGTGCTGTACAACGCCGAGCAGATCAAGGAGATGCTGGCGGCCGAGATCGACACGCTGCACTTCGATGAAGCCTGGCTGCCGCACGCCGCGTTCCACGACTTCTATCGCAACATGCACGCGATCGGCAAGGACCGCCCGCGCAGCAAGGATGCGCTGGTGTTCGCCACGCAGTCGACGCACAAGCTGCTGGCAGGGCTGTCGCAGGCCTCGCAGATCCTGGTGCAGGATTCCGAGACGCGCAAGCTGGACCGCTACCGCTTCAATGAAGCGTACCTGATGCACACCTCGACCAGCCCGCAGTACTCGATCATCGCCTCGTGCGACGTGGCCGCGGCGATGATGGAAGCGCCGGGCGGCACCGCGCTGGTGGAGGAGAGCATCCAGGAAGCGATGGACTTCCGCCGCGCCATGCGCAAGGTCGAGGGCGACTACGATGCCGGCAACAACGGCGACTGGTGGTTCAAGGTGTGGGGCCCGGACGCGCTGATCGAAGACGGCATCGGCGACCGCGAGGAATGGATGCTGAAGGCCAACGAGCGCTGGCACGGCTTCGGCGACCTCGCCGACGGCTTCAACCTGCTCGACCCGATCAAGGCCACCCTCATCACCCCGGGCCTGGACGTCGACGGCGAGTTCAGCGAGCGCGGCATCCCGGCGGCGATCGTAACCAAGTACCTGGCCGAGCACGGCATCATCATCGAGAAGACCGGGCTGTACTCGTTCTTCATCATGTTCACCATCGGCATCACCAAGGGCCGCTGGAACTCGCTGGTGACCGAGCTGCAGCAGTTCAAGGACGACTACGACCAGAACCAGCCGCTGTGGCGCGTGCTGCCGGAATTCGTCGCCAAGTATCCGCAATACGAGCGCATGGGCCTGCGTGACCTGTGCGATGCGATCCACAGCGTGTACAAGGCCAACGATGTGGCGCGCGTGACCACCGAGATGTACCTGTCGGACATGGAGCCGGCGATGAAGCCGTCGGACGCGTGGGCCATGATGGCCCACCGCGAAATCGAGCGCGTGCCGGTCGACGACCTGGAAGGCCGTGTCACCGCCATCCTGCTGACGCCGTACCCGCCGGGCATCCCGCTGCTGATCCCGGGTGAGCGCTTCAACCGCACCATCGTGCAATACCTGAAGTTCGCGCGCGAGTTCAACAAGCTGTTCCCGGGCTTCGAGACCGACATCCACGGCCTGGTCGAGGACGAGGTCGACGGCAAGAAGGCGTATTTCGTCGACTGCGTGAAGCAGGGCGCCTGAGCGCCAGCCGGCATCCGTCGATGCAGAAAGGGCCCCGCCAAGGCGGGGCCCTTTCTATTTGTCCTGGCTGAACGGATTCATCACCATCGTGCCGGTGCCGCGGAAGTCCGCGACATTGCGGGTGACGATGGTAAGGCGGTGGATCAGCGCAGTGGCGGCGATGAACTTGTCCAGCGCGTGCTCGGGCCGCGCCGCGCGCAACTGGCCCCAGACCTGCGCGACCTCGGCATCGACCGGCAGCACTTGCCGGCCGAAGTCCTCCAGCACACTGCACAGCCAGCGCTCCAGCAGCGCCGCCTGCATTGCGTCGCCGCGATGGCGGACCAGTGCCACGCCGCGCTGGAGTTCGCCCACCGTCAGCGCAGACAGGTAGAGCGCGGCGCCATCGCGCGCAGCCTGCCGGAAGAAGGCACGGACGCCGGGATTGGCGCGCTCCCGCTTGCGGGTCTCGCTGATGACGTTGGTATCAATCAAATACACGCGGCGCCTCGCCCGTATCCTGGATGCGCTCGAAGTCGGCGTCCTGCCCGACGTCCGGCATGTTGGACAGCACCTCGGCAAAGCTGCGGCGGTCGGTGCCGCCCAGCGCCTGCGCCAGGATGGCGCGGTGTTCTGCCTCGGCGCTGCGGCCATTGGCGACAGCCTGCTCGCGCAGGCGCCGGACCAGCGCTTCATCGACGCCACGAACCAGAAGGGTTGCCATCGTGAACTCCTCACCGTTGGATGGAGCGATGATAGCATTGTTATCACTACGGCGGTCACGTATCGGTGGCAGGCAGTAGATCGGGGTCGTGGCGACGTGTCCCGCGCATTTGGTGCTCGGCATGGTGTTCTCCTGGATCAATGGGCTGAACGCATGAACCAGTCTGGGCCGTGCCGCCCCGCTGGTCGATGAGCCGATTCGCAATTGCGAGCTGCTTCGCCGCAATGAAAAAGCCCCGCATCGCTGCGGGGCCTGGCGTGCTGGCCTGAGACTGCCGCCGGGGCAGGCTTATTTCTTCTTCTCGAACTCGAACTGCGGCGCGGCGGATTCGCGTTCCGCCGGCGGCTGCGTCGGCAATTCGAGCGAGCCGGACTCGGCCGGCGCGGAACCCGGGCCGGGAATCGACAAGCCCGGCGCGGCGGGTTTGGGGCTGCTGCCCTCCAGGTCGATGTTCAGGTCGCGCGTGATGCTGCGGTCCTGCGCCTTCTGCGTGCCGGTGCTGACCAGGCCGGGGAAGACGATGATCAGCGCCACCATCACCAGCTGGATCAACACGAACGGCACCGCGCCCCAGTAGATCTCCGAGGTCTTGACTTCGCGCGGCGCCACCGAGCGCAGGTAGAACAGCGAGAAGCCGAACGGCGGATGCATGAACGAGGTCTGCATGTTCACCGCCAGCAGCACGCCGAACCAGATCAGGTCGATGCCGAGCTTGTCGGCCACCGGGCCCACCAGCGGCACCAGGATAAAGGCCAGCTCGAAGAAGTCCAGGAAGAACGCCAGCAGGAAGAACAGCACGTTCACCGCCACCAGGAAGCCGGTCTGGCCGCCGGGCAGCGCGGTCAGCAGGTGCTCGACCCAGATATGGCCGTCAACCCCGTAGAACGTCAGCGAGAACACGCGCGCGCCGATCAGGATGAAGATCACGAAGGCCGACAGCTTGAGCGTGGCTTCCATGGCCTGCCTGGTCAGGCCCAGGTCGAGGCGGCGCTTGACCATGGCCAGGATCAGCGCGCCGAGCGCGCCCATGCCGCCGCCTTCGGTCGGCGTGGCGACGCCGCCGAAGATGGTGCCGCGCACCAGGAAGATCAGCGCCAGCGGCGGGATCAGCACGAAGGTGACTTTCTCCGCCATCTGCGACAGCAGGCCGAGCTTCAGCGTC
>JABFVP010000162.1 GCA_013362725.1 Cupriavidus sp. | reverse complement strand
ACCTGGCGCGCGCTGGGCGAGCGCGGCGATGCTGCGCGCCCGCCGCGCTGCCTGCTGTCCGGCGGTGCCCGCGGCGCGCTGGCGGGAGCGCTCGCGGTGCCGTTCGAGATGCACGATAATCTGGTGCTGCTCGGCCTGCATGCGATGGCCATGGCCGACGCGTAACGAGTCTACGTCCCCATCTCCGTCCGATTCCCCATGGTCACCCGCTCCCTGCGCATCGCACTGCTGTTGCTGCTGTTCGCCAACGCAGTGCTGCTGGCCGCGGTGCTGGGCGCGTTCGGCGCGCAGCCGCTGTCGGGCTGGTTCGAATCGCCGCGCGAGCCGCACCGGCTGGAGCAGCAGGTGCGCGGCGAGCGCATGCGGCTGCAAGCGCCGCCGGCCACGCCGGCGTCGGCGCCGGGCGCTTAGTGCGGGCCAGATAACGCAGGCGCGGCGGCTCAGCCGCCCTGGCGCACCTTGGTCAGCAGCTTGGTGGTCGAGCGGTCGTGCAGGACGGGGATGGCGTAGGCCTGGCCGCCCCAGCTGCGCACCAGCCGGGTTTCTTCCAGCGTATCGATATCGTAGTCGCCGCCCTTGACGTAGATGTCGGGGCGCACCAGGCGGATCAGCTCCACCGGCGTCTGTTCGCGGAACATGGCCACCAGGTCGACCGAAGCCAGCGCGGCTAGCAGCGCCATGCGGTCCGACTCATGGTTGAGCGGGCGGTCGTCGCCCTTGCCCAGCATCTTTACCGAGGCATCGCTGTTGACGCCGACCACCAGGCTCGCGCCCAGCGCGCGTGCCTGCGCCAGGTAGGTGGCATGGCCGCGATGCAGGATGTCGAAGACGCCGTTGGTAAACACCAGCGGGCGCGGCAGCGCGGCGATGCGCGCGGCCAGCGCGGCGGTGTCGTCGGCGGGAGTCAGCTTGGATTCGAAGGCGGGTACGGACATGGATCGGGGCATCGGATAAGTGGGGCCGGCACCGTGGCGGAGCCGGCGTGCTTGCCCGAATGGTACCTGTTCTTGCAGCGCGCTCCAGGGCAGCGCTGGCTGATGCCGCCGCGGCACGGCAGGGATGTAGTAGCCGGCTACTACCTGCGCGTCCGCTGGCGCCCTTATCATCCGCGGCACCGTATTTCCGGGAACAGGAAAACGGCGTTGCACCGTGCCCGGGGAGGGCCGGATCCGATCCGGCGCGCTGCCGCGGGCCGCATTTCTCGGGAATGCGTGAAGGTAAAAAGCAGGTAAAAAAATGCCCCGCTTCGGCGGGGCAATTTTTTTGTCCGCTCCCGGGCGCTCAGGCCTGCGCCGGGCGGGCCGCGCCGGCGCCTTGCAGGCTGGCGTTCAGCTCCTTGCGGTAGCGGTTCAGGTCCTGCACGCTTTCAAAGGTGCGTTCGAACAGCAGCGACATGTTGTGCAGGATCCGTTCGATGACCTTCTTCTCCCAGCCTTCGTCGAAGCGGATCTGCTCGTCCAGCCATTTCTCGAGCCAGTCGGGGTCCGGCAGGCGCGACTGCACCGTGTCGTTGGGGAACAGCGCCTTGTTGACGTGCAGGTTGGTCGGGTGCAGCGGCTTCTCGGTGCGGCGCGCCGATGCCATCAGCACGCCGATCTTGGCGAAGGCCGCGCGCGCGCTGTCGCCGAACTGCGCCAGGTATTTCTTCATGTAGCGCAGGTAGGCGCCGCCATGGCGGGCTTCGTCCTGCGACAGGGTGCGGTAGATATGCTTGATCACCGGCTCGGTGTGCCATTCGGCGGCACGGCGGTACCAGTGGTTCAGGCGGATCTCGCCGCAGAAATGCAGCATCAGCGTTTCCAGCGGCGGCGCCGGGTCGAACTCGAAGCGCACCGCGTGCAGTTCTTCCTCGGTCGGCACCAGGTCCGGGCGGAAGCGGCGCAGGTATTCCATCAGCACCAGCGAATGCTTCTGTTCCTCGAAGAACCAGATGCTCATGAACGCCGAAAAGTCAGAGTCGTGGCGGTTGTCGCGCAGGAACATCTCGGTCGCGGGCAGGGCGGACCATTCCGTGATCGCATTCATGCGAATGGTCTTGGCCTGGTCGTCCGTCAGCATGCCGGCGTCGAAGGACTCCCAGGGGATGTCCTTGTCCATGTGCCAGCGGACGGCTTCCAACGATTTGAACAGTTCGGGGTAGAGCATGGTAAGCCTTTGAAATTACGGGCAGATTCTACCAGATGCGAATTATTCTCTTCTCTCCTTTTTAGGCCGGATGGCGGCAAATATGCAACGCTGCGCGGGGTTTGCCGGCGCCCTCTGCATTTTTTCCGGGCGATCAGCGCCGCGGCGGCGCGTCAAAGTGCCAGCGCGGTCGCGTCTGGAACCTCAAGTGACGGCGGCAACTCAGGGAGAGACTGCCTGCTCGGCCGCGTGGTCGCCCCTGTCGGGCGCGGAGGACGCGGCAGGTGCCGTGCCGGGGACGATGCCGTAGAGGAAGGCCGCCAGTTCGTCGGCCTGGGCTTCGGCGTCGCGCTCGCCCAGCGCGATCAGCGCCTGCGTAAAGGCCGGCTCGAACAACAGGTAGCTGGCGAACGCGGCGCCGCGCGCCTCGGTGCCGCCCAGCGGCGCCAGCAGCGCGCGCACGGTGCGCGGCAACTGCTTCTGGTGCTCGGCGGCGATGGCCTCGATCGGCTCGCTGGGCGCCACCGTCATCACCTGCACCGGGCGCCAGCCCTCGCGGTCGCCTGCGACCTCGGGCATGCGCGCCAGCAGACGGTTGATATGCAGCAGCCGCTCCAGGTCGGCGTTCAGGCCGTCCAGGAAGATGCTGGCCAGCGCCTGGCCGCCCACCTGCGCCAGCGACGGATAGCCGCCGCCCGGCATGGTGTCGAACCAGCCCGAGCGCTGGCGCGAGGCCGCGCCGATCGCCAGGATGCGCGACGCGCCCAGGTGGATCGCCGGCGACAGCGGCGACATCTGGCGCATGGTGCCGTCGCCGAACCACTCGTGGTGGCCATCGAGTTCCAGCGGCATGGCCGGGAACAGGAACGGGATCGACGACGAGGCCAGCAGGTGGTCCACCGTGATCTGCGCCGGCACCGCGATGCGCTGGCTGCGGTGCCACGGATGGATGCGGTGGTGCGACTGGTAGAAGGTCACATGGCGCCCGGTGCTGTACGACAGCGCCGTCACCGCGAACGCCTGCAGCGCGCCGCTGTCGAGGCTGGCCTGCACCCGCGCGGGCTCGAACAGCTCGCCCAGCATGCTGCCCAGTGGCGTGTTGTCGAACAGCGCGCGCGGCGCGCGCCGCTGCGTGGCCCAGCCCAACGCCAGCGTCGACAGCCAGCGTGCCCCCGACACGCCCACGCGCAGCACATCGGTGCGGTAGACCTCGTCGGCATGGATGCCGTGCCAGAGCGCGCCCAGGCTCTGCGTGGCGGCCTCGAAGTCGCCGGCGTGGATGGCCAGCCCGGCGCCGTTGATGGCCCCGGCCGAGGTGCCGGCGAGGATGCCGAACGGCAGCGCTGCCTGCGCCTTGCCATGGCGCGCGGCGATGCGCGCCACGCCGTTGAGCACGCCGGCCTGGTAGGCGGCGCGCGCGCCGCCGCCCATCAGGATCAGCGCGGTGGCGGCGGGATTCGGCGTGGAGACGGGTGCCGCAGGGGGCAGCGGCAGCGAATCGCGATGCATGGGTCGATGGGGGCGTCAGGCAGCGGCAGGCTCAGTTGGTGACGCTGCCGCCGTTGCCGTTGCCGTTGCCGTTGCCGTTGCCGCTGCCGCTGCCGCTGCCGTTGCGGCCCTTGCCACCCTCGGCCTCGCGCGCCGGCGTGGTTTTGGCCGGCTTCCTGGCAGCCGCTTTCTTTGCCGGCGCCTTCTTTGCCGAAGCTTTCTTCGCGGCAGGGCTGGCGGCACCCGCCGAAGGTGCCTTGCCGGCTGCCGCGGTCTTCCCCTTGTCCGCGCCGGACTGGGTCGTGCCCGCCGGCGTGGCGGCGCCGGCGGCGCCAAAGCCGCTCATGCCGAACGGCACCATGCTGGCCGCCGCGGCGCTGCTGGCAATC
>JABFVP010000340.1 GCA_013362725.1 Cupriavidus sp. | reverse complement strand
GGTGGCGCCCTTGGTCGAGCTGCACGGCGTGCCCGGCAGCACCGCGGCCATGGCCAGCGCTTCGGCGGCGTCGTTGCTGCGCGTGGCGGTGCCGTGCAGGTTGACGTAGCCGACCTGCGCCGGCGCGATGCCTGCGCCGGCCAGCGCCTGCGCCATCGCCATGCGCGCGCCGAGCCCCTGCGGGTGCGGCGTCGACATATGGTGGGCGTCGCTCGATTCGCCGATGCCTGCGAGCAGGATGGCATCGTCCGCCACCGCGCCGGTCACGCGCTCGAGCAGGCCGAAGACCCCGCCTTCGCCGATCGAGATGCCGTTGCGGGCCACGTCGCAGGGCCGGCACGGCTGGCGCGACAACAGCTCCAGCGCATTGAAGCCGTACAGCGTGGTGTGGCACAGCGAGTCGACGCCGCCTACCACCGCCGCATCGATCAGCCCGGCCTCCAGCATGCGCCGCGCCGAGCTGAACACCTTGGCCCCGGACGAGCACGCCGACGACACCGCCGCCGCGGGCCCGGTCAGGCCCAGGTGCTGCCGCAGGAACGCCGGCAGCGAGTACGGGTTGTGCGTGCCGCCGTAGTGGAAGTCCGGCGGCAGCGCGCCGCTGGCCGGATCGCGCTGGCGGTAGGCCAGTTCTGTCTGCAGCACGCCCGCGGTACTGGTGCCGAGAAAGACACCGATGCGGTGGGCACCGTAACGCGCCGCCGCTGCGCGCACGCGTGCGGCAAAGTCGTCCTGCGCCAGCGCCAGCAGCGCCAGCCGGTTGTTGCGGCAGTCGAACTCGGCTAGCGCGGCCGGCAGCGTGACGGCGTCGAGGCTGGCGACTTCGCCGACATAGGTATCCAGGGCGACGTCGCCGAAGCGGCACGGTGCCAGGCCGCCGCGCAGCGCGCGCAGCGCCGCCAGCGTGGCGTCGAGGCCGGCGCCGAGGCAGCTGGTGGCCGTGAAATGCGAGAACAGGAGCGGGGACACAGCTTCGGGGAGGCGAATGGAAGGAGTCTCGAAAAGCAGCGCCAATTGTAACAAGCCGCCCGGGTCAACCCGGCGGCACCGCGGCGCGCAGCGTCACGCAGCGTAGTCCAGCCCGCTCGATCGCGGCCAGCAGGCCGGGCAGCACGGTGGTGCAATGGGGCTGCCCGGCGGGGTCCAGGCCGGGGTTGCCGTCATGCAGCAGCAGGATGTCGCGCCCGGCCAGCCTGCCGGCAAGGCACCGCGACACGCGCGCGGCATGGTCGCCGTCTAGGGTATCGAAGCCGCGCCGGGTCCAGGCCGCCAGTTGCAGCCCGAGCCGGCACAGCACCGGTTCCAGCAAAGGGTTGCGCAGCCCCGCCGGGGCGCGGAAGAAGCGCGGCGCCTGCCCGGTGAGCTCCGCCAGCACCTGCTGCGCGGCGGCGATCTCGCGCTGCATGCGGCCGGGGCCGAAGGTCGAGAAGTGCAGCCGGTGGGACATGCTGTGGTTTTCCACGGCGTGGCCGCGGCGCACGATCTCGCGCACCAGTTCGGGATGCGCCACGGCGCGTTCGCCGATGCAGAAAAACGTCGCGCTGGCGCCATGCTGGTCGAGCAGGTCGAGCACCCTTGGCGTCAGGTCCGGGTTGGGGCCGTCGTCGAAGGTCAGCGCCACGCAGCCTTCGGCCGATGGCGGCAGGCGCACCAGGTTGGGGCCCAGCCAGGTGCTGCGCGGCCACAGGCCGGCTGCGCACATCACCGCATGGGTCGCGCCGATGCCGGCCAAGGCCCAGCCCACGCCTTGCGGATAAGCGAGCATCGCGCCGACGGCGCCCACATGCACCGCGGCAGCGCCATAAAGCAGCGGCGTAGGCCGCCAGCGGCGGCTGGAGGAACCCTCGGGCAAGGCAACGCCCGGTGCGGATAGCGGCTTCATGTTGCACTCCCGGCCTTCGCCGCTGCCGCGGGCGAGGCCGCGGGCGCGAGGATGGCCGCAAACCACAGCGCCAGCACGGCGCCGGGGCCGACCGTCAGGCCGAATGCCTGCAGCAGCGGCAGGCTCGACAGCGACAGCAGGCCGAATGCGGCGACCGTGGTCAGGTTGGCCAGCAGCAGCGACACCAGCGTGTGCGGCGAAGCACCAGCCGCCTGGCCGTCTGCCGCCGGCCCATTAAAGAATAGCGCGTAGTTGGAACCGACTGCGGCCAGCAGCAGCAGGCCCACCAGGTGCAGCAGCGTCAGCGGCTGGCCCAGCGCCGCCAGTCCGCCCAGCACCACCACCGCGGCGGCGGCCAGCGGCAGTACCGTCGCCAGCACCCGCCGCGGCGAGCGCAGCGCCAGCGCCAGCAGGGCGATGATCGCCAGCAGTCCGGCCAGCGACAGCAGCAGGGCCTCGCGCAGGTAGCCGGCATAGAGCCGGTCCGATTCCCCCTTCAGGTCGACGAACAGGGTATCGGGCACGCCCGCCCGCTGGATCGCCGCGCGCACCGCGGCGCTGTCTACGCCGTCGCCGGCGCTGGCATGGTCTGGGGCATGCACTGGCGCGCGCAGCGGCAGCGTGGCGCTCCAGCGGCCATCGCGCTGCACCAGCAACGCGTCGACCGCCAGTGCCATCGAGGTGCCGCGCAGGCTGTCGCGTTGCAGCAGGGGCCCGGTGCGGGCCGCTTCGGCCTGCGCCAGGAAGGGGGCGAACACCGATGCGCGCACCGGTTGCCCGGCGATCGCGGACTGCAGCCGCTGCGCCAGCACCTCGGGCGGCGGCAAACTGGCCTGGCGCGCGCGCTGGCTGGCGGCGCTGGGCAGGTAGCGCGCCGGGCTCTCGTAGCCGCCGATGAAGTTCTGCGCCACCAGCGGTTCCAGTTCATGCGCGACGCGCTCCGCGCCCTGCAGCACGGATTCCTGGTCCGGGCCCGACACCACCACCAGGTAGCGCACGTCCGGTGCGCCCAGGTTTTCGCGCAGCGAGGTGTCGAGCGCCTGGTCGCCGGCCGATACCGGGCTCAGCGCCTGCAGTTCCCGGCCCCACAGCGTGCCGCGATGCTGGACCAGCACCACGCAGGCGCCCGCTACAAGCAGCAGCACCAGCCAGCGCAACCGGGGCGCGCGCTGCGTCAGCCATTGCAGCTTGCGGCCGAGCGGTGCGACGTCGCGCAGCTGCAGCGTGGCCGGCACCAGCTGCGGCAGCACGAAGCGCGTGACCAGCGCGGCGGTGGCGAGCCCCGCGATCGAATACAGGCCCAGCTGCGCCAGTCCCGGAAATCCCGACAGCAGCAGCGACGCAAAGCCGCACACCGACGTCAGCACCCCCAGCCGCACCGTCGGCCAGAAGCCGCCCAGCCAGGCGCGTTCGTCGCGCCGGCCATTGCGCGTGTACTGCGCGGACTGCACGAACAGGTAGATCGAATAGTCGACCGCCTCGCCGATCAGCGTGGTGCCGAAGCCCAGCGTCAGGCCATGCACCGCGCCGCCGAAACCCAGGCTGACCGCCGCGATGCCCGCCAGCGCGCCGCTGAGCACGGGCACCAGCCCCAGCACCAGCAGCGGCACCGAGCGGTACACCGCCAGCAGCAGCGTGACGATGATGGCCAGGCCGATGGTCGAGAGCCGCTCGACGTCGTGCCGGATGGTGTCGCGCGCCTTGACCGAGAACACGCCCGGGCCCGTCATCACGAGCTGGTAGGGGCCGTGCGCGTTGGCGCTGGCAAAGGCTTGCTGCACGGCCGCCATGGCCTCTGCCTGTGCATCGGTATCCGAGCCCGCGCTGGCGGTCTGCGCCAGCAGCAGCGCGCGCTTGCCGTCGCGCGAAGCCCACGCGCCCGCATGCATCGGCACGCGCTGGCCGGCATCGAGCTGCGCCAGCATCGCCGCGACCTCGCCGGTGGGATCGCGCGGCAGCAACGACTTGGTAAAGAGGCCGGCCGAGGAGGCCAGCAGCGCGAACGAATCATTCACCGCCTTGGCCAGCCCGTGCTCGCAGAAGCGCTCGGGCGTGACCTCGGGGCTGAGCAGGTAGCGGTGCGCGAACACGTATTCACGGTCCGCCGCCTGGTTGACCGGCTCGC
>JABFVP010000058.1 GCA_013362725.1 Cupriavidus sp. | reverse complement strand
GATGCCTTGCGCCTGCAGCCCGAGCGCGACGTTGTCCCAGACCCGGCGCCACGGGTACAGCGTGGGATCCTGGAACACCACGATGCGCGACGGATCCGGCGCGGTAATCGGCGCGCCGTCCTGCAGGATGTCTCCCGACGCGGGCTGTTCCAGCCCCGCGACCAGCCGCAGCAGCGTGGACTTGCCGCAGCCGCTGGGGCCGAGCAGGGCGACGAACTCGCCCGGCGCGACGCTGAGGCCGACCTCATCGAGGACCTGCAGCCGCTCGTTGCCCTGGCCGAACCAGTGGCTGACCTGCCGGATATCGATACGGGCACCGGTCGGCTCTGCCGCGTCTTCGCTCTCCTCGTTGCGGGAGAAGGAAGCCTGCCTCGCGCGCGGGAAAGATGCCGCTGCCTTCAACCGCTCGACCACGCTCACCATTTCACCGTCCCCTTCTGCCACGACAACACGCGGTCGCGCGCGGCGAACAGCAGCGTGATCACGCCCGAGAACAGCAGCGCCATCACGATCAGCGCCGCATACATGTTGACGTACGAGGCCCAGCCCTGGGCCCAGGTCAGGTACCAGCCCAGGCCTGACTTCACGCCCATCATCTCCGCCGTGACCAGCACCGAGAACGAAGCGCCGAGCCCCATGAACAGGCCGACGAACACCTGCGGCAGCGCCGCCGGGATCGCCACGCGCAGCACCAGGAACCAGCCCGATGCCCCCAGCGTGCGCGCGACGTCGTAATAGCTCTTGTTGACGCCGGCCACGCCCGACCACGTCAGCACCGCCACCGGGAACGCCGTGGCCAGCGCAATCAGGAACACGGCCGCGGCATAGCTCGAAGGAAAGAAGTAGAACGTCAGCGGCAGCAGCGCGGTCGACGGCAATGGCCCCAGCACGCGCAGCACCGGATGCACCCAGTAGCCGATGCGCCGCGACCAGCCGACCGACACCCCCACCAGGAAGCCCGCGAGACCGCCATACGCGACGCCCAGCCCGAGCAGCTTCAGCGTGTTCAGCGCACTCTCGCCCAGCCGCGGCCAGTCGTCCGCATACACCTCGATCAGCGCCTGCGGCGGCGCGAAGAACGGCGTGGGCAGGATCGCGGTCTTGGCGGTCAGGATTTCCCATGCCGACAGCGCGACGGGCAGCGCCACCAGCCACGGCCCGGCGGTGCGCAACGCCGCCAGTGGACGTGGCGCGCTCCGGCTGCGCTGGCCGGCCAGTGCCACCACGGCCAGCAAGGCCGCGCCCGCCAGCGCGGCGATGCCAAGCTCCGCGGTATAGGCCCAGTCGCTGAAGCCCACTGCCTGGTTGGGCCACTGCCATGTCAGCGCACCAAACGCTGCCCACGCCAGCGCGGCGAGGATGCCGGTGGCCCAGATCGGGCCGGCGTGGCGGGATGCGGCTGCGGTTGCGTATGGTGCGGGCGTAGCGGAGGACTGGTGCCCGAGACCGGGCTCGAGCGCGCTTTGGCTTGTGGTCATGGCATTACCCCAGCACATTGGCGTAGACGTGCTGCGCCAGGCGTTTGGCATCGGTGGATTTCTTCAGCACGCCGATGCGGCGGAAATCATCGGCATAGAACGCGATCTCGTCGCGCAGATCGACGCCAGTGGGGTGGTGGGTATAGGTCAGCGTGGCGTAGAGCTTGCGCAGGTCTTCGGGGTTGATCTTGGGCGAGTATTTGGCGAACACCCTGGCGGCCTCGTTGGGATTCTCGTTGACATAGTCGGTGGCCTGCACGATGGCGCGCGCCAGCGACGTCGCCGCGGGGCGGTCGTTGCGCACCAGTTCGCCGCGCGCGCCGACCACGCAGCAGACCTTGCGCGCGTACTCGCCGGTGAGGTTGGTGGCCAGTTCCACGTAGGCGCCGTTGGTGCGCTTTTCCAGCAGGTAGAGGTTGGGGTCGCCGTCGGCAATGGCCTGGATCTCGCCCTTGTCGACCGCCACGCCCAGCAGGTCGGCAGGGTACTGGCGCCACGTCACGTCCTTGTCGGGGTCGATGCCGTGCTTGGCCAGCAGGATGGTGAAGAAGTGCTTGCCCGGCGCCGCCAGGTCGCTGACGCCGACGGTCTTGCCCTTCAGTTGCTGCAGCGTGGTGACGCCCGCTGCCTTCGATCCCACCAGCCGCACGCAGCCGCCGTGCGAGCTGCCAATGATCTTGACATCGAAGCCGGCTTCGAGCGGCTTGAGCCAGCGGTGGATCATGCCCACCGCGGCATCGGCCTTGCCGGTGGCGATCGATTCCAGCAGCTGGTCGGTCGAGCCGCTGTAGTTGATCAGGTCGACCTGCAGGCCGTTCTTCTCGAAGAAGCCTTTTTCCTGCGCCACCACCACCGGCGTCAGGCAAAAGGAATTCTGGTTCCAGGCAAAGGTCAGCTTGCGCGGCGCCGACCAGGCCTGCCGGCCGAGGATCAGCGCGGGCGCGGCCACGGCGGCTGCGCCGGCGAACCGCAGCACGCTGCGTCGGCGTGGATCCGCGTCCTTGTTGTTGTTCTGGCTCATGTGAGATTCCCGTCGTCGTTTTGTTGAAGGATGCGATCAGGCGGCCTGGCGTTGCGCGGCGTCGTGCCGTGCCACCAGTTCACGCACGCGCGGGATCAGTTCGCGGCCGTAGTCGATGGCGTCTTCCAGCGGATCGAAGCCGCGGATCAGGAAGGTGGTGACGCCCAGCTCGTAGTAGGCCAGCAGCGCGTGCGCGACCTGTTCGGGCGTGCCGACCAGTGCGGTGGAGTTGGAGCGTCCGCCGGTCTCGCGCGCGATCGCGGTCCACAGGCGCTGGTCGACGCGGTCGCCGTGCTCGGCCGCCGCCAGCAGCCGGCGTGCCCCTTCGCTCTGCTGCGGGCCGCCGCGGCTGTAGCCGGCCTGCACGCGCAGTGCGCGGGTGCGTTCGAGGATGCGGTCGGCGCGCGCCCAGGCCCGGTCTTCGGTGTCGGCCAGGATCGGGCGGAACGACACCGAGAAGCGCACCGTGCGGCCGTGGCGCGCGGCTTCGGCGCGCACGCGCGTGGTCAGCTCGCGCACCTGGTCGAGCGACTCGCCCCACAGTGCGTAGACGTCGGCATGCTTGCCCGCAACCGCCAGCGCGGCGGCCGAGGCGCCGCCGAAATAGATCGGCACGTGCGGCTGCTGCGCGGGCTTGACTTCGGAGAAGCCCTGGGTGAAGCGGTAGAACTGGCCTTCGTGGTCGAACGGCGTGGCCTCGGTCCAGATGCGGCGCAGGATGTCCAGGTACTCGTCGGTGCGCGCATAGCGCTGGTCATGGTCGAGGAAGTCGCCGTCGCGCTGCTGCTCGCTGTCCGAGCCGCCGGAGATGACATGCACGCCCAGGCGGCCGCCGCTGAACTGGTCGAGCGTGGCGATCTGGCGCGCCGCCAGCGTCGGCGCGGTAAAGCCGGGGCGGTGCGCCAGCATGAAGTGGATGCGCTCGGTCACGCTGGCGGCGTAGGCGATGGTCAGCGTTGCCGACGGGCCGGTGGAGTGGTGCGGCACCAGGATGCGGTCGAAGCCGGCCTGCTCATGCGCCTGGGCAAACGCGCGCACGTAGTCGCGATCGATCACCGGGCCTGACGGGGGATGGATCTCGGATTGCTTCTGGCTCTGGATCATGCCGATGAAATCGACGCTCATATGCGTGCTCCTGGAAGTCGGTGTCGGGTGGATTGGGCTGAGGCAGAAAGTACGACAGCGGCGCCGCTGCGCTAACGAATAAAAACGACGCTCCATATTCAATAAGCATCGTTTCCGCCGGGCGCCGGCGGCGCTACGCTAGGCGGCATTCGGTGCGCACCGCGCGCTCATCCCTTTTCCGGAGTCCTGATTCATGTCCCTGACGTCTGCCCTGCGCCGGCTTCCCTCCAGCGATGCGCGCCTTGGCGAGGTGCTGGCGGCGCTGTCGGCGCGCTTTGCCGGCGATGCCGGCGCGCACGATGCCGCGGCCAGCTTCCCGCACGACAACTTCGCGCAGCTGCACGCCCATGGCCTGATCGCGCAGGTGGTGCCGCGCGCGCACGGCG
>JABFVP010000479.1 GCA_013362725.1 Cupriavidus sp. | reverse complement strand
AGGGGTGTCAATGCCAAGGGAACCGGTGGGCGAAGCGGGTAGCGTGGTGGCGGCCTCGTGCCCGCCCGCGCCGCCAGTGGGGGGAGAACCGTCAGCGGGTTGTGGGGCGCGGCTGGACATGCGCAGATTATCCGACAATACTAGCCGCTCTCCAATCTGGTGCCCGGCCGGCTAAAACAAGAAATGCACAAGCTGCGCGCACCGCGGCAGGGTACCCTGGCCGCACCTTTCGCACCGTTGCTTGCATTTCAAACACTGGAATGACTGCCTCTGATCCGACGAGTTCCGCCGCAGGCGCTGCTGCTGACCAACATGGCGCGCGCGCCACACCGGAACCTGCCCATGCGGCGTCCGTCGCACCGGGGCAGGGCCCCGGCACCATGGCCGCCGGCGCCTTTGCCGTCACCGCGGCGCAGGCGCTGCAGACTGACGGAGAATGCGCCCGGGAAGGCGGCAAGGTATTGTACTCGGCCGCGTACTCGCACTACGCGCGGCGCGTGCTGCAGGCCCGCCCCGAGTTGCCGGAAATCCTCGCCGCCGCGCTGGCGCAGCCGCTCACGCGGGCCTGGATGGAAACCCGGCTGCAGGCGCTGCACGCGCCCTCGGCCGACGCCGAAGATGCCGCCAAGCGCGCGCTGCGCCGGCTGCGCGCCGAGGTCATGTGCGCGGTGATCGAGCGCGACCTGCGCGGCCTGGCCACGCTGGGCGAGGTCACCGGCGCCATGACCGACCTGGCCGAACTGGCGATCCAGCATGGCCTGTCGGTGCTGGGCGACGATCTTGCCGCCACCTTCGGCCGCCCGGTTGGCGCGCACAGCGGCGAGGTGCAGGAACTGGTGGTGGTGGGCATGGGCAAGCTGGGCGGGCGCGAGCTCAATGTCTCGTCCGATATCGACCTGATCTTCCTCTACGACGAGGACGGCGAGACCCGGGGCGGCCCGCGCACCTTGTCCAACCACGAGTACTTTATCCGCCTGGGTCGCCGGCTGATCAACCTGCTCGCCGACGTGACCGCAGACGGCTACGTGTTCCGCGTCGACATGCGGCTGCGCCCCAATGGCGATGCCGGTCCGCTGGCCTGCAGCCTGGGCATGCTCGAGGAATACCTGGTGGTGCAGGGCCGCGAGTGGGAGCGCTATGCCTGGATCAAGGGCCGCGTGGTGTCGGCGCTCGAGTCGCCCCATGCGCAGCGCACCGCCGCGCTGCTGGCGCGGCTGACCTCGCCGTTCGTGTTCCGGCGTTACCTTGACTACGGCGTGATCGCGGCGATCCGCTCGCTGCATGCGCAGATCCGCAGCGAGGCCGCCAAGCGCAGCGGCGGCCTGCCCGGACATGGCGTCAATCAACGCTCGTTCAATATCAAGCTGGGCCGCGGCGGCATCCGCGAAATCGAATTCATGGCGCAGGTGTTCCAGCTGATCCGCGGCGGACAGGACCCGGCGCTGCGCATCCGGCCGACGCTGGAGGTGCTGGCGGTGGCGGTCGAGCGCGGCCTGCTGCCCGCCGGCCAGGCCGCACAGCTGGGCGATGCCTACCGCTTCCTACGCCAGCTCGAACACCGGCTGCAATACCGCGACGACGCCCAGACCCACCACCTGCCGACCTCACCCGACGAGCAGCACGCGGTGGCGCAGATGATGGGCTGCGCCGACTGGCCGGCCTTGCTGGCGCGGCTTGCCGCGCTGCAGGAGCCGGTCGCGCAGCAGTTCGAAGCCACCTTCTCCGATCCCGACGCCGGCCCGTGCGAGGCGCTGTGGCCGGACATCGTGATGGAGGACAGCGCCGCGCGCGCGCAGGACAACCCGCGCCAGGACCCGGCGCAAGAGGCCGCCGACAGCGCGGTGCCGTGCCAGCGGCTGCAGGCCGCCGGCTTTACCGACTGCAATGCGCTGCTGGACCGGCTGCGCGCGATCGCCGCGTCGCTGCGCTATCGCGCGCTGTCCGAAGCCAGCCGCGCGCGCTTCGACCAGCTGGTCAATCGCGCGCTCGACCTGGCCGCGCGCCAGGACGATCCCGACAGCACCATCGGACGCTTTATCGACTTCCTCGAGGCGATCAGCCGGCGCGCCTCCTACCTGTCGCTGCTGTCCGAATATCCGCAGGCGATGGACCGCGTCGCGCAGACGCTGCACGCCTCGCGCTGGGCCGCGGCCTACCTGACGCGCCATCCGCAACTGCTCGACGAACTGCTCGACAGCGATGCGCTGGCCGGCGCACCCGACTGGGCCGCGTTCCGCAAGCGCCTGCATGAGCGGCTGCTGGCCGCGGAAGGGCAGGTGGAGCAGCAGATGGACATCCTGCGCCGCGAGCACCATGCCGAGACCTTCCGCGTGCTGCTGCAAGACCTGCAGGGCATGCTGACGGTCGAGCAGGTGGCCGACCGCCTGTCGGACCTGGCCGATGCCATGCTCGACGCGACCCTGGAAACGGTGTGGCGCCAGCTCGCCACGCGCCACCGCGAGGTGCCGCGCTTCGCCGTGATCGCATACGGCCGGCTGGGCGGCAAGGAGCTGGGCTATGCCTCAGACCTGGACATCATCTTCCTGTACGACGACGAGCACGAGCGCGCGCCCGAGGTCTATGCCGCCTATGCGCGCCGCCTGATTACCTGGCTGACCAGCCATACCGCTGCCGGCGCGCTGTTCGACGTCGATACGCGGCTGCGCCCCAATGGCGCGGCGGGGCTGCTGGTGACCAGCTTCGACGCGTTCCGCCGCTACCAGCTGCGCGAGGGCGACAACACCGCGTGGGTGTGGGAACACCAGGCGCTCACGCGCGCGCGCTTCTGCGCCGGCGATGCCGCCATCGGCGCGCGTTTCGAGGCGCTGCGCGGCGAGGTGCTGTGCCAGCAGCGCGATGCCGCGGCGCTGCGCGCCGAGATCGCGCAGATGCGCCGCAAGGTGGCCGAGGGCCACCCCAACCCGACCGACCTGTTCGACCTGAAGCACGACCGCGGCGGCATGGTCGACATCGAATTCACGGTGCAGTACCTGGTGCTGCTGCACAGCCGCGCCCATCCGCAGCTGACGCGCAATGCCGGCAATATCGCGCTGCTGCGCGAAGCCGGCGAGCTGGGCCTGATCGATGCCACGCTGGCGCTGGCGGTGGGCGACGCCTACCGGCTGTTCCGTGCGCGCCAGCACCAGCTGCGCCTCGACGGCCAGGTCCATGCGCGCGTGGCGCCGGCATCGATGGCCGCGCAGACTGCGGCGGTAGGCGCGTTGTGGCGGGCCGTGTTCGGTGAGGACTGACGCCGCAGGGCAGCCGGCACCCGCGGGCGCATCGTGGCCGGGCCTGCTGGCGGCGGTGGCGTTGGTATGGGCGCTGTCGGCGGCGTTTACCTTCGTGCCGTGGTGGCATGCGCATGGCCTGTACCTGCGCGATGCGGTGCGGATGGACGGGCAGTGGTGGCGCCTGGCCACGGCGATGTGGGTGCACCTGGATGGCCATCACTGGCTCGCCGACATGCTCGCCGCCACCGGCGTGCTGGCGATCTGCGCGCGCGTGGCGCGGGTGCGCAGCCTGCTGCTGGTGCTGGTGGCGTGCGGCATCGCGGTGCAGCTGGTGCTGCTGCGGGTTCCGGCGATTACATGGTACGGCGGGCTCTCGGGCGCGTTGCACGGGCTGGCGCTGTGGGGCGCGCTGGGCCTGCTGCGCGCGCCGGGACTGGCGCGCATCACCGGCGTGCTGCTTTGCCTGGGCGTGCTGGCCAAGGTCTGGGTGGAACAGTCGTGGCTGGCGCCGGTGGTGTTCGATCCGGCGTGGGGCTTCGGCGTGGTACGCGTGGCGCACGCGGCCGGCGCCGTGGCCGGCCTGATGTGCTGGGTCGTGCAGGAGTGGTGGCTGGCGCGGCGGCCGGCGCGCGATCACGGCGCAGCCGCCTGAGGACCAAGCGTTGCCGTTAGCCGCGGCGGCGCAGCGCGAAGCCGGTCAAGCCCGCGAGCGCCAGCAGCAGGGCACTCCACAGCGGCACCGCGCCGCCGCCGCCACCACCCGAGGCCGGGGCAGGGGCTGGCGCGGC